>NZ_CP109485.1:5867500-6130000 GCF_035918235.1 Streptomyces sp. NBC_01445
CGAGGTCCTCGACATCGCCCGCCGCGGCGCCGAGATGGGCTGCAAGGAAGCCCTGTTCACGCTCGGCGACCGGCCCGAGGACCGCTGGCCCGAGGCCCGCGAGTGGCTGGACGCGCACGGGTACGACGACACGCTCGCCTATGTGCGCGCCATGGCGATCCGCGTCCTTGAGGAGACGGGCCTGCTCCCGCACCTCAACCCCGGCGTCATGACGTGGACCGACCTCCAGCGCCTCAAGCCGGTCGCGCCGTCCATGGGGATGATGCTGGAGACGACGGCGACGCGCCTGTGGTCCGAGCCGGGCGGCCCGCACCACGGCTCGCCCGACAAGGAACCCGCCGTCCGGCTGCGGGTCCTGGAGGACGCGGGCCGGTCGAACGTCCCGTTCACCACCGGCGTCCTCATCGGCATCGGCGAGTCGTACGAGGAGCGGGCCGACTCGCTCTTCCAGCTGCGCCGTATCCAGCGCAGCTACCACGGCATCCAGGAAGTCATCGTCCAGAACTTCCGCGCCAAGCCGGACACGGCGATGCGCGGCATGCCGGACGCCGAGCTGGAGGAGCTGGCCGCGTGCATCGCGGTCGCCCGCCACATCCTCGGCCCCTCCGCCCGCATCCAGGCCCCGCCGAACCTGGTCGACGAGGAGTACGCGCTCCTGATCGGCGCCGGAATCGACGACTGGGGCGGGGTGTCCCCGCTGACCCCGGACCATGTGAACCCCGAGCGCCCCTGGCCGCACATCGACGAACTCGCCGCGAAGACCGGCGAGGCGGGCTTCGAGCTGCGCGAACGCCTCACGATCTACCCGGAGTTCATCGAGCGCGGCGAACCGTGGCTCGACCCGCGCCTCCTTCCGCACGTACGGGCCCTCGCCTGTGCCGACACGGGCCTCGCCGACGAGGGCGCGCGCCCCGAGGGCCTGCCCTGGCAGGAGCCCGACGAGGGCTTCACCGCCACCGGCCGCACGGACCTGCACCGCACCATCGACACGACGGGCCGCACGTCCGACCGGCGCGACGATTTCGACGACGTGTACGGCGACTGGGAGGCGCTGCGCGAGCAGGCCGCGCCCGGCATGGTCCCGCAGCGCATCGACAGCGATGTGCGCGCCGCGCTCGCGACGGCGGCCGACGATCCGACGAAGCTCACTGACGGCGAGGCACTCGCCCTGCTGCACGCGGACGGCCCGGCGCTCGACGCCCTCTGCGGCATCGCGGACGACATCCGCAAGACGGTGAACGGCGACGACGTCACGTACATCGTCACCAGGAACATCAACTTCACGAACGTCTGCTACACCGGCTGCCGCTTCTGCGCCTTCGCGCAGCGCCGCACCGACGCGGACGCGTACACGCTCTCGCTCTCCCAGGTCGCCGACCGTGCCGAGCAGGCGTGGGACGTGGGCGCGGTCGAGGTGTGCATGCAGGGCGGCATCCACCCCGACCTGCCGGGCACGGCCTACTTCGACATCGCGAAGGCGGTGAAGGAGCGTGTCCCCGGCATGCATGTGCACGCGTTCTCCCCGATGGAGGTGGTGAACGGCGCGACGCGCACGGGCATGTCGATCCGGGACTGGCTGACCGCGGCGAAGGAGGCCGGCCTCGACTCGATCCCCGGCACGGCCGCCGAGATCCTCGACGACGAGGTCCGCTGGGTCCTCACCAAGGGCAAGCTCCCCACGGCGACCTGGGTCGAGGTCATCAAGACGGCCCACGAGCTGGGCATCCGCTCGTCGTCGACGATGATGTACGGGCATGTGGACCAGCCCCGCCACTGGCTCGGCCACTTCCGTACGCTCGCCGGTATCCAGCAGGAGACGGGCGGCTTCACGGAGTTCGTGACCCTCCCGTTCATCCACACCAACGCGCCGGTCTATCTGGCGGGCATCGCGCGCCCGGGCCCGACGACCCGGGACAACAGGGCCGTCACCGCCATGGCCCGCGTCCTCCTGCACCCCCACATCCCGAACATCCAGACGAGCTGGGTGAAGCTGGGCACGGAGGGCGCCGCGGAGATGCTGCGCTCGGGGGCGAACGACCTGGGCGGCACGCTGATGGAGGAGACCATCTCCCGTATGGCGGGCTCCAGTTACGGCTCGTACCGCTCCATCAAGGACCTCATCACGATCGCGGAGGAAGCGGGCCGCCCGGCGAAGCCGCGCACGACGCTGTACGGGGAGGTCCCGGAGGAGCGGCAGCGCGCGGCGACGGCCTCGGACGGCCACCTGCCGGAACTGCTGCCGGTGCTGGGGGACTGAGCGGGGCTTCTTATGCGGGAGGGGGTGCGGAACCCGCGGACTCTTGGGTTCCGCACCGGTTCCGCACCCCGCCTGCTGTCGTCTACCGTGCGCCGAGGTCCTGCCCCAGCTGGGCGTTCTTCTCGGGGACATGGACGGCGGCGGCGCCGAACGACGTGATGGCGCTCGTGGTGAGCCCGCCGGTGGCCCCGCGCAGCACCCACGCGGCGCCGGAGTCCGTGTACGTGCCGTCCTCCAGGGGAGCGGCGGCGGTCAGGTCGGCCTTGCCGTCGCCGTTCAGGTCGGACAGGACGACCTGCTGGCCGAAGCCGTCGCCGGTCTCCGAGGCGCCGGGCACGGCGGTCGTGGACTGGTTGAAGGCCTGCGAGCCCGTGCCGGACAGGCCACCGCGGCCGCCCTTGAGCAGGACGACGCTGCCGGCGTCCTTGATGGTGCCGATGGCCTCGCCGGGCACGCCGACGGCGATGTCCGCGAAGCCGTCGCCGTTCACGTCACCGGCGGAGATGTCGGTGCCGAACATGTCGCCGCTCTCGCCGACCCCGGGCACGCCGGACGTGTCCTGCGTGATGGTCTTCGTGCGGGTCGTGGAGGGTCCGTTCGCGGTCCCGTACATGACGAGGACGGTGCCCTTCTCGTACGGGATGTCCTCGTAGTTGTCGCCGATGTCGTGGACGACGAGGTCGCCGTACCCGTCACCGTCGACGTCACCGACGGCACCGCGGAACGACGAGGTCAGCGACTTCGCGGTGTGCGAGACCCCGTCCTTCCCGCCCTTCCAGAACTTGCTGGCGTACGCCATCTCCTCGAAGCCGTGGCTCGTCACGATGTCGTCGGCGCCGTCCCCGGTCATGTCGCCGACGACGATGTCGGCGGGGCCGAAGGTCTGGCTGGTGACGATGGAGTCCTGGCTCGCCGGCTTGCCGCTCGCGCGGTCGAAGGGGCCGTAGGAGATGGTCATCCCGGCGTCGTCGTCGTCCGGGTCGTCGCTGCGAGGGTAGTCGTCGGTGACGAGGTCACGGTGCCCGTCGCCGTTGAAGTCGCCGACGGCGAACATCCCGGTCGACGTGGGCAGCGCGACACTGCCCTGCCCGCTCAGTCCGGCGGCCGAACCCCACAGCACGACGCTCGGCGAGCCGCCGAGCCCGGCGACGACGAGGTCGGTGTACGAGTCCCCGTCGAGGTCCCCGCTGGTGACGCGCTCCCCGAAGTAGCCGCCCTCCTCGGCAGCCCCGGGTATCCCGGTGGTGGAGCGGGTGAAGACCTTGGAGTTTGCGATGTCCGGCCCGTTCTTCCCGCCGTAGACCACGGAGACGGCCCCGGCGGTCTCCTTCCCGGACACGGTCGCGCCCGGCGCCCCGAGCACGAGGTCCCCGTACCCGTCGTGGTTGAAGTCCGTGGCGGGGACGCGAGGCGGAACGGGTGTGGCAGCGGCGGCCGTACCGGCGGCGGACGCGAGTCCGAGCGGCACGGCGAGCGCGGTGACGGCAAGGGCTGTGACGAGAGTGCGGCGCACTGTTCCCATCCTTCTTGGTGTCCTGTGGGGGTGTTCCTGGTTACGTGAAGAAAGACAGGCCACCCAAGGAAAACGTTGTACGCGCCCCGGAGTACGTACGTCCCAAGCCTGTAACAGCGCATGCGGAGGCCCTCGTTCGGGGCGTGGATCCCGAACGAGGGCCTGATCGCTGAAGAGAAGGGGGTCAGCCGACCAGCAGGTCCTCGCGCAGGTCGCGTACGTCGTGGTGGCTGAGGCCGAGGGCCTTGTCCAGGTAGTGGTCGAACGTGCCGTAGCGGCTCGTCACTTCCTGGAAGCCCGAGTTCAGGTACTCGGGGCGGACGTCCAGCATCGGCTTGTACACGGCGGCCTGGGCGGGCGGCATCGCGGCGAGCGTCGCCGCGTTCTCCTTCGCGCGGTACGTGTTGCTGGCCAGGTAGTCGTTCATCACCGTCTCGCGCGGCACGCCGAGCGCGGTCAGGAGCGTGGCGTTCGCCCAGCCCGTGCGGTCCTTGCCGGCCGTGCAGTGGAACAGCGCGTTCGCGCCGTCGGCGTCCGCGATGCCCTGGAAGACCGTGGTGTAGGCCTTCTGCGCGGTGGGGGCGGAGACCATGGTCTTCTCCGCGTCCACCATCAGCTGGGCGGCGGCATCCGGCGTCGCGGGCAGGCCGGACAGGCCACCGAGGTCGCCGAGCACGTCCGCGACGACGTAGCGGGAGCCGGCGGGGACGCGGTCGGGCGCGGAGGTGCGCTCCTGCTGCGTACGCAGGTCGTAGTCCACGGAGACGCCCAGGCGCTTCAGCTTCGCCAGGTCCCTGTCCGTCAGCTTGTCCAGGGACGCGGTGCGGTAGATCTCGCCCATCCGCACCCAGTGCCCGTCGGTGGTGCGGTAGCCGCCCGCGTCACGGAAGTTGACCGCGCCGTCGAGGCGTATCTCGCGGTCGGCGAGGTGCAGGCCCTGGCCACGGTCGGGGACCAGGTCGAACCACTGGCGGTCGGCGGCGGGCAGGCCGCGCACGGTGACCTTGCCGGTCGAGCCGCCGGAGGCGACGGTGCGGCCGCCCGCGCGGACCGCCACGTGCGGGACACCGGGCGCCTTCCACTCGACGGTGAAGGAGGAGCCGTCCTCGGACGCCGTCACGGTCGCCGCTGTGAACGGGATGCGGTGGTGCGAGGTCTGCCCGTCGTGGGAGGCGGGGTGCGCGACGGCGACAGGTGCGGAGAGGCCCACGAGGAGGGCGGCGGCCAGGGCGTACGAGGAGGCCCTGACACGAGTCATCTGCGTCATGGTGCGGATGTTCCGGGTGTCCGGCGATGCGTGAGTCAACGCACGGTGAACGGCGCACGTCGGACGGCCGTCGAGCGGCGCCGCGCCGCAGGTCCCCGGGCCGCGCCCAGGGACATCGTCCGGTTTGCGGAAGAAAAGCGGGTGAATTGGTCTCAAGGGCGACTTCGCCTGTGCCGCTTCGGCTCTCAACCGCGTGCGCCCCGTCGATTACAGTGCTGCGCAGTCGTCGCACGCGTAACGAGACCCGGAGGGGAGAGCTCCCCGTGGCAGCCCCACTGACCCCCAAGCAGGGGGGACCCTCATCGGCCGTATGGGGCCGCGCCGAGCAGCAGGATTTCCGCAGCCGGGTCCGCGGCACGCTCATCGGGGCCGCGCTCGGCGATGCCCTCGGGGCGCCGCTGGCCGGACTCTCCCTGGAGGAGGTCAGGGCCGCGCACGGCCCGCAGGGACTGACCGACCTCGCTCCCGCCTACGGGCGTCGCGGCGCCGTCACCGCCGCCACCCAGCAGGCGCTCTTCACCGTGGACGGTCTGATAAGGGCGCAGGTGCGGCGCGACACGGGCGCCTGGCATCCGCCGACCGACGTGCACCGCGCCTACCTCCGCTGGGCCGCGACCCAGCGCGACTGGGGCCCGGACGAGCGCCGCAAGGAGGACGGCTGGCTGGCCCGCGAGGAGTGGCTGTACTCGCGCCGCGACCCCTCCCGCGACTGCCTCCTCGGACTCGGCAACGACGTCATGGGGACCCTGGAGAAGCCGAAGAACGTGGCCGCCGCCGGATCCGCGCCGGCCGCCCGCTCGGCCCCGTTCGGGCTGCTCGTCGGCTGGGAGCCGCAGCTCGTCTTCCAGCTCGCCGCCGAGTGCGCGGTCCAGACGCACGGCGCGCCCGCCGCCTACCTCTCCGCGGGCGCGTACGCCGTCGTGGTGCACGGACTCGCGCGCGGCGAGAGCCTGGACGGCGCCGTCCAGCGCGCCCTCGTCCTGCTGGCCGCGCGGCCGGGGCACCAGCCGGTCACGGACGCGCTCAAGCACGCGCTCGGCGCGGTCCGCCAGGGCATGCCGTCGGCCGCCCGTGTCGACGAACTCGTGGGTGACGGGCTCGCGGAGGGCGTGCTCGCCGTGGCGGTGTACTGCGCACTCGTCGGCGAGGACATACGGCACGGACTGTGTCTCGCGGTGAACCACGGCGGCCCGTCCGAGGCGGCCGGCGCGCTGTGCGGGGGCCTGCTCGGTGCCCTGCACGGGGAGACCGCGCTGCCGCCGGGCTGGGTGACCGAGCTGGAGGGCCGTCCCACGGTCCTGGAGCTCGCCGACGACTTCGCGATGGAGATGACGCAGGGGCCCGCCCTGCACAGCCCCGCGGCGTCCTCGCCGGGGTGGCTGGCCCGCTACCCGAGGGCGTGAACGCCGAAGCGCCGGACCGGCTGTGATCAGCCCGCCCGGCGCCCGGTGAGGAACGAGTCCTACGAGAGTCGGCCCGGCGGCTGCGTGCCGACCGTCCCGTCCTGCGGCTCCGCCGGCGCGGGAACCGCCGCCGCTCCGGTGGACCCGTCGTCGTCCGTGTTGATGCGCTCGATGAGCGCGTCCCGCTCCGGGGTGTCCTCCGGCTTGATGTAGCCGATGACGATGTAGAGCACGAGCGAGACGGCGAGCGGGATCGACACCTGGTACTGGAGCGGGACGCCGCCCTCGACGTTCCAGCTGATCGGGTAGTTGACCAGCCAGAACGCGAGCAGGCCCATGGCCCAGCTGGTGAGCGCCGCGGTCGGTCCGGACTTGCGGAAGGTACGCAGCAGACCCAGCATCATCGGGATCGCGATCGGCCCCATCAGACCGGCGACCCACTTGATGACGACGGTGATGATGTCCTTGAACGTGGGCGAGTTGACCTGCGTGGCGACCGCCATGGACAGACCGAGGAAGACCACCGTGGTGAGGCGGGCGGCGAGCAGCCCCTTGTTCCCGATCCACTGCTCCTTCGCCCTCTTCGAGACCGCGGGCGCCACGTCCCGGGTGAAGACGGCGGCGATCGCGTTGGCGTCGGAGGAGCACATGGCCATCGTGTGCGAGAAGAAGCCGACGATGACCAGGCCCAACAGGCCGTGCGGCAGCAGCTGTTCGGTCATCAGGCCGTACGAGTCCGAACCGTCCGGCTTCTGCGCGTGCACCAGGAGCGGCGACACCCACATGGGGAAGAAGAGGACAACGGGCCAGACCAGCCACAGGATCGCCGAGAGGCGTGCCGAGCGCGTGGCCTCGCGGGCGGAGCCGGTGGCCATGTAGCGCTGGGCCTGGTTGAGCATGCCGCCGTTGTACTCGAAGAGCTTGATGAAGAGGAATGCCAGCAGGAACACCGTGCCGTACGGGCCGACGAGCGGCTTGCCGTGTCCGGCGAGCTCGGGCTCGTCCCAGACCCCGAAGATGCCGCCGAACGGGCCGAGCTTGGAGACGACGGCGACGAACATCGCGACACCGGCGATGAGCTGGATGATGAACTGGCCCAGCTCGGTCAGCGCGTCGGCCCACAGGCCGCCGATGGTGCAGTAGATCGCCGTGATGGCACCGGTGATCAGGATGCCCTGGTTGATCGAGATGCCCGTGAAGACGGACAACAGGGTGGCGATGGCGGCCCACTTGGCGGCCACGTCCACGATCTTCAGGAGCATGCCGGACCAGGCGAGCGCCTGCTGGGTGCCCAGGTTGTAGCGGTTCTTGAGGTATTCGAGCGGGGACGCCACGTGGAGCCGTGAGCGCAGCCGGTTGATGCGCGGCGCGAACAGCTTCGAGCCGATGGCGATGCCGAGCGCGATCGGGAACGACCACGTGACGAACGACGTGACGCCGTACGTGTACGCGATGCCCGCGTATCCGGTGAACATCACCGCGCTGTAGCCGGACATGTGGTGCGAGATGCCGGACAGCCACCAGGGCATCTTGCCGCCGGCCGTGAAGAAGTCGGAGACGTTGTCCACACGCTTGTGGGACCAGACGCCGATCGCGACCATGATGCCGAAGTAGCCGATGAGCACGGCCCAGTCGAGACTGTTCATTGAGCCCCCTCCAGGGGTCTGGTCCTACTTGTGAACGCCGTTCATGGTGTGGGGAGCCGAAGGGCCAGGACAACGCACCGGAGGGTCAAGGGACAGTAAAATCGTTCTACTTATTGACCTGTGTTCATGTCCGTGAACTGAGATGGGGGCAAAAGGGACCGCACGGCGGTGGGTGCCGTGCGGTCGGGTCCCGGTTGCCCGTGCGGGCCGCCTGTCGGGGGTGTCTCGCGGAACTACCGCATCAGCTCACCGGCGTTGACCAGAAGGGACTGCCCGGTGATGGCCCGCGCCCGGTCGGACGCGAGGAACACGGCGGCGTCCGCCACGTCCCCGTCCGTGGCCAGCTCGGGCAGCGCCATCCGCTCGGTGAGCCGCCCCAGGACCTCGTCCTGCGACACGCCCTCGGTGTGCGCGGTGAACTGGACGTACGCCTCGACCGGCGGCCCCCACATCCATCCGGGCAGCACGGTGTTGACGCGGATGCGGTGCGGGCCGAGCTCGCGGGCCATGGAGTACATGGCCGAGGTCAGCGCGCCCTTCGACGCCGCGTACGCGGCCTGCCACACCTGGGAGGGCGCGGCCACGGCCGACTGCGTGCCGATGACGACGACGGAGCCGCCCCGCTCTTTGAGTGCGGGCAGACAGGCCCGCGTCATGCGCAGCGTGCCCAGCAGGTTCACGTCGATGACCTGCTGCCACGTCGCGAAGTCCGCATCCTCGAGGCCGCCGAAGTAGCTGTCCCAGGCGGCGACATGGACCACGGCGTCGACCCCGCCGAACCGCTCGCGCGCGAGACCCGCCAGCGTCTCGCACTGGCTCTCGTCGGTGATGTCCGTCGCCGCGTACGCGGTGTGCGTACCGCCCGGGTCGATCTCCGCGGCCGACTTGGCGAGGTTCGCCTCCGTGCGCGCGCCGAGCACGGCGTTGCCGCCGTCGCGCACCACGGCCGCGGCGACCTGGTGACCGAGCCCGGCCCCGACCCCCGACACGACCACTGTCTTTCCGTTCAGGAGCATCCGGTCGCCTCCCGGCTATGGCAGTTCTTCTGACGGGGCGTCAGAGTAGGCCCGTCCGGTGGAGGAAGGAAGGGGAGCGTCGTGAGCGAGGACACGAGGAGCGAGGTGTACGCGGAGCTGGCATCGGTCGGCCCGTACGGGGTGCGCCCCGGGCACGCCCTGATCACCATGGTCGAGCCGCACCCGGGCCATGAGTACGCGTACAACCGCTGGTACGAGGACGACCACTACTACGCCGGCGCGATGGCCATGCCCTGGATGTACTCGGGGCGCCGCTGGGTGGCCACGCGCGAACTCCAGCTGCTGCGCTACCCGGAGAAGTCGGCGGTCGCGCAGCCGGTCACCGCGGGCTGCTACATCTCCACGTACTGGATCACCGACGGCCGCTACGACGACCACATGAAGTGGACCGTCGGCATCAACAAGCGGCTCAACCGGGACGGGCGCGTCTATCAGGACCGCACGCACGTCTTCACCGCGTTCCAGGACCACGCGGCGACCGTGTACCGCGACGGGGCGGCCGGACCGCGCGACCACCACGCACTCGACCATCCCTACCGGGGTCTGGTGGTGGAGGTCATCGACGCCGAAGGGCCCCAGCAGCGCGACGAGTTGCTGGAGTGGCTGCGCTCGCGCCACCTGCCGAAGCGGATCGCGGGCTCACCGGCGGCGATGGTCACGGTCTTCCGCCCGACGCCGCTGCCGGGCGACCGGATGTCGTACGTGAAGCAGGTCGAGGGCGTCGACACCCGTCTGACGCTCCTGTGGTTCCTGGAGGCGGACCCGGCGGACTGCTGGGAGGACCACTTCACGGGGCTGGACACGGCGGTTCACGAGTCGGGCCTCGGCCGCGTCGAGCTGGTGGCGCCGTTCATCCCGACGATCCCCGGCACCGACACGTACGTGGACCGGCTGCGCGGGTGACCCGCTGAAAAAAGCCGAGCCCCCTCGGCCAGGACGGCGGGCCAGTCGAGAGGGCTCTTTCAGTACCGCAGTGGTGATCCGGTGGTGCCGAAATGGTGCTGTGGTGCTGAGTTGATGCGGTGGTGCCGAGTTCGTGCTGTGCTGCGATGGGGTGTTCTCCGATGCCTCAGGCGGCGTCGAAGGCGCCCCGGCCGACCTCGGTCACGAAGGAGTTCCATGAATCGGGGGCGAAGCCGATCGAGGGCCCCTCGGGGGCCTTCGAGTCCCGCACCGCGATCGCGTGCAGGAGGGGGGACTTGACCTCGACGCATGCGCCGTTCCCCGTCGAATAGGAGGACTTGGTCCAGGAATTCGTGCCGCCCTGGTGAATTGCCATTTTTTGCTCCGGTTTAGCCAGTGGTCGAATCGCTGTCACCGCTCCTGTGAAGCGGTTTGCGCCAACGTGGTGCTTGATGGCGTGATCGACGCTACTAGCCAACATCGGTGCGCGAAGAGGCCATTCACTCGACCGGATGGCATATTCCAGTGGGGTCTTCCGCCCCGCCGCGGCGAAGGTGTACCGTGCGGCACTTTTCTCGCGGGGGGCGGATTCTGTCCCTCTGGACCGCCTTTGGATCTCCCCTAGGCCGCTTCCTGGAGTGCGTATTCCTGGGCGATCTTCGCGATGAACTGTCTGGATTGTTCCACATTCAACGCCTGTGCCCGCAGATGCTCGTACATCACGCTGTACTTCTGCACATCGTTGGCCTTCTCCAGATAGAGATCACTGGTGACGCCCTCGATGTAGACGACGCTCGAATCCGCGGCGTCCGGGAACTCCAGAATCGCGTACTGGCCGTTCAGGCCCGGATGCGCGCCCATGTCGAACGGAATGACCTGCACGGTCACATGCGGCAGCTGAGACTGCTCGACCAGGTGCTCCAGTTGCTCGCGCATGACGGTCCGGCTGCCGACGACGCGGCGCAGCGCCGACTCGTCGAGCACGGTCCACAGCCGCAGCGGGTTGTCCGGGGCCACGATGCGCTCCTGGCGGCGGACGCGGACCTGGACGCGCTTGTCGATGTCGGTCGGCGTGGTCTCCGGGAGCGCGCCCGTGATCAGCGTCTCCGCGTACGCCCGGGTCTGCAGCAGGCCGGGCACGACCTGCGGATCGTAGACGCGCAGGCTGGCCGCGTCCGTCTCCAGACCGATGTAGACGCTGTACGGGATGTCGCCGAAGGAGTGCCACCAGCCCTGCTGGCGGGAGTCCTTGGCCATTTGCATGAGTGAGTCGACGATGCGGTGGTCCTCGACCTCGTAGACCCCGCACAGGTCGCGGACGTCGCGCTGGCTGATGCTGCGCCGCCCGTTCTCGAGCCTGCTGATCTTCGACTGTGAGACCAGGAGCCGCTCGGCCACCTCTTCGGCGGTCATGCCTTTGAGCTCGCGGAGCCGGCGCAGCTCCTGGCCCAATCGGCGTCGCCTCACGGTGGGATTGACATTGGACGCCACGGGACGTGCACCTCCGGCTGCGTGCCTCTGTGATTCTTTGCGTATCTTGCGAATCTGCTGCTCAGCAGATTGCCACCCTGGGCTTCATACCGCTGGGAAACGGCGGATATGCGCAGCGGACACGACAGTTGGGCACGTGGCCGGACATGGTGCCGTGGCGGGACGTGTGGCAGTGGCCGGACACGCGGCCGCGCGGGGTGCCGGTCCGTGTCGTCGTCCCGACGTCCGGATCCGGCACCCCGCGCGGCTCAGCGGCTCCCGGACCGGTCTTTGGGGACTGCGGTGCGGCGCTGTTGCGGTGCGGGCTGTTCAGTTGGTGCGGTGCTCAGTGCGCCACGGCACGGGCCATCGACCCGTGATGCGGCTGCATCGGAACCCTGCCGGGCTCCGGCGCTCCCCTGCCCGGCGGGGCCGGGCTGCGGCGTGGCTGAGCGGCCACACCGTTCTGGACGTCCATCACGGCGTGCGCCACGAGGCCGCCCATGGGGTCGTGCCTGATCAGGTCCCGCAGCCGGGAGCGGGACGATCGTCCCTCGTTCCCCGGATACAGGTGCTTGCCGAGTCCGACCGCGTGGGCCAGTGCGGCGAGCGCCGCGGTCCGTGGGTCCGGCGGTACGCCGGTACGGATCGCGCTGTCCAGCCGGGACCTGATCTCCCGGCTGATGGCCGTCTCCGTCGCCTGGTAGCGAGTCGTCGGCAGCACTCCGCACATCTGGCCGGCCACGGCATGGACCATGCCGCACCTTTCCAGATGCGAGAGATACGTCTGGCGGAGCCCCAGTCGGGGCCCGCCGATCCAGTGCACCGCGCGTACCGGGGTGCCGCGCCTTCGCAGCAACTCCAGTGCGCAGTCCAAAGTCGGATCTCCGGTCGGCCGTGGTGCCACCACGGCGATACGATCCCCGTCTGGGGCTATCCGTCCGGCCAGCGCCAGCTCTACTAGCTGTGCTCCGGCCAGACCTAGGTCGAGCGACTGCGGCTGCGCTGTGGTACCCGTGGCCGGGTCCAGAGCGAGCAGCAGAAGCTCCTCCGGAATTGTTCTGCGGCTCCTGCCCATCCATGCCTCCCCGCGTGGATGAATGACAGGGTGACCCCTCTCACATTGGTCTGTCGAGGGTGCGTGGGTGCTTTGTACGGGAACCAGTAGGTATGTCGTTCTCGTCTACCACGTGGGTGAAGCCCCCACACAGGACACTGGTACATGGTTCGGACAGCAGCGGCGTAGCGCGTGGCGCGTAGCGAGGAGGCATCGGTGGCGGGGACCCCCGACAGGTCGAAGCAGCAGGAGTCGTCGGGAGGACCGACCCCGGAGGAACGGGACCCGAGGCTCGCGATGGCGAGGCAGTCGCCGGAGCGGGTCGATCAGGCGACGGCGGTGTTCTCCGTCCGGGACGTTCCGGCGGCGGGGACGGAATCTGGTTCGGCGGAGGATTCTGCGCCGGATCCGGACTCGGACTCCGACTCGGGCTCGGACGCCTCCGGCGCGGAGGGCTCGGGCGCCTCGGATTCCGGCGCGGACCCGGAGCCCGAGGCGGGTTCCGGGGACGGTACGGAGCCGGGTTCCGGCGACGAGCCGGGCGACGCACGCCTGCGTGCCGCGGTGGCGGCCTGGGTGGCGGGTCCGCGGGACGGCTCCGCCGATGAGCCCGAGGCGGCCGGTGCGGGTGCCCCTGACGCGGCGGAGGGTGTCCGGGACGCGGACGCCCCCGAGGCGGACCGGGCGGACGAGCCGGAGGCGGCAGACGACGCCGCTGAGGCCGACGGTGCCGACTCCGGTGACGACGAGGCGGACGCCGCTGAGGACTCGGCCGACGCCGAGGCCACGGACGCGCCCGAGGCGTCCGACGAGGACGCGGACGCCGAGTCGGCCGACGCTCCCGAGGCAACCGTCGACGACGCCGAGCCGGCCGATGCCCCTGAGGCACCGGAAGCCGAGGCGTCCGACTCCGACGCGGAGCCGTCCGACGTCGAGCCGGTCGATGAGGCGAAGGCTGACGCCGGGCCGTCCGACGGCGCCGAGCCGGCCGATGAGGCGAAGGCTGATGCCGGGCCGTCCGACGACGTCGAGCCGGCCGACAAGGCGAAGCCGTCCGAAGAGGCCGAGGCACCCGCCGACGCCAAGCCGGCCGACAAGGCGAGGCCGTCCGACGACGCCAAGCCCACCGACGCGCAAGGCAAGCCCCCAGCCGTCGACCAGGCCACCGCCGTCTTCAAGGCCGTCAAGCCGCCCGTCGATCAGCCGACCCAGATGCTCAAGTCGCTCGGGTCCAAACCCGCCGGTGCGGGCAAGGCCGAGTCCGATGCCGAGCGCACCAGCAAATTCGTACCGCTCAAGGGGTTCGACTCCGGGGCTCCGGCCAGGCCCAAGGCACAGCCCAAGGCGGAGCCCACCGCGCCGCCGGCGAAGCCCTACGTCGGACCCGAGCGCACCACCCAGCAGCCGCTCCCGCCGCTGCCCCCGCTCGACCTCCTGGCCGAGCTCACGAACACGCCGCCGCCCGCGGAGACCCGGGTCCGCACGGCCGTGCGCAGGGTCAAGATCTGGACGCCGATCGTCCTGCTGCTCGCCGTTCTGTTTGCGGTCGTACAGACCGTAAGGGCGCTGCCCGCGCCCACGCTGGCGCTGACCGCCAAGTCGACGTTCACGTTCGACGGGGACAAGGTGTCGCTGCCGTGGCCCGCCGAGGGACAGGGCTCGATGGACGTGAGCGGCATCGGCTCGATGGATCAGTTCGGTGAGCAGAAGCCCGTACCGATCGGGTCCGTGGCCAAGGCCATGACGGCGTACGTCGTGCTCAAGGACCACCCGCTGCAGCCGGGCAAGGACGGACCGTCCATCGACGTGGACGCGAAGGCGGAGACGGAGGGCGGCTACGACTCCGAGGGCGAGTCGACGCTGAACACCGTCAAGGAGGGCGACAAGCTCAGCCAGAAGGACGCCCTGTCGGCCATCATGATTCCGTCCGCGAACAACATCGCGCGGCTCCTGGCCCGTTGGGACGCCGGTTCCGAGGAGGCGTTCGTCAAGAAGATGAACGCCGCCGCGAAGGACCTCGGCATGACCGGCACGACGTACACGGACCCGTCCGGGCTGAAGGAGACGACCGTCTCCACCGCTCGGGACCAGGTCAGGCTCGGCAACGAGCTGGTGAAGATCCAGGCCCTGATGGACATCACCAAGCTGCCGACATGGAAGGACCCGTCGGGCAAGACGTGGCAGAACTACAACCGCCTCGTCCCGTACAACAACGCGGTCGGCGTGAAGACCGGTTCGACGACCAAGGCCGGCGGCAACCTGCTCTTCGCCGCGACGAAGGACGCCGGCGGCGAGACCGTGACGGTCGTCGGCGCGATCCTCGGCCAGCACCGGGCGCCGATCATCGACACCGTCAACGCGGTCAGCAAGACGGCGATGCTCGCGGCGCAGGACGCGGTGAAGGCGTCGACGATCCTGAAGAAGGGCGACGTCGTCGGGTACGTGGACGACGGGCTCGGCGGGCAGACCCCGGTCGTGGTGACGAAGAACGTCTCGGCGGTCGGCTGGGCGGGCCTGACCGTGAAGCTGGAGCTGGCGGACGGCGCCAAGGGCACCGTCATCCCGCACAGCGCGAAGGCCGGTACGCAGGTCGGCGAGCTGAAGGTCGGCGACGGTTCGGGTGGCGCGGTCACCGTCCCGGTCGCCCTCCAGAAGGCCCTGACCGAACCCGGCTTCGGCGAGAAGCTCACCCGCGTCGGCTGACGTCCCAGTAGGCCTCACGCAGAAGCGCCCCCACGGCACACAGCCGTGGGGGCGCTTCTCATTGCAGGCCCCCGCAAAGGGACCCGCTCACTTCTCCTTCGGCGGCACGCACTTGGGTGCCGTCTTGCCGGACGGTCCCCCGTACTGGGAGCTGATCCGGACGTCGCCCGGCTCCTTCACCGTCAGGCGCGTGAACTCGCCCTCCTCGCGCAGGCACCCGTCGTCCGCCCACAGCCACGGCGAGTACGCGATCCGCACGATGATCGAGCCGGCCTTCGGCATCCGTACGACGAGGTTGGCGCCGTCGGAACGGACCACCGAGCCGGGGGAGTCCACCAGCGGAACCGCGTTCTTCACGCGGTAGATGTGCCAGTTGGCGTCCTGCCACACCGATTCGAGGTAGCCCGGCTCGCTGGACACCAGCTTGTGCTCCAGCTCCGCGGGGCCGTCCGGCTCGCCGTTGTAGACGACGACGAAGCCGACCGCCCACTCGGAGAGCCAGGCGTGGTACGACGCGGAGGAGAACGCGCCCTCGGGTACGTCGGTGCCGCCGTGCCCCTCGTAGAAGAGCCGTCCGCGCTCGACGTCGGCCTGCCGGTTCCAGCCGCGCGCCATGTTGATGTAGGGCGCGAGGACGGCCGCCTCGCGGTGGTCGCGGGCGGGGACGACCTCGACGCGGGTGCGTTCGGCGCCGAGTTTCTTCAGCGTGGAGACGACGCCGTCCGTCTTGACGGCCCACTCGGGGACCTCGGTGTTGGCGACGACGTCGGCGATGGTCTTGCCGGACAGCCAGCCCAGGGAGAGGACGATCGCGGCGACGCACATGACGCGCTGGCGGTGGAGCGGGAAGTACCGGCCGCGCCGGCCGTCGTAGCGGGGCCCGCGGTCGCGGTTCATCACGGCGGCGAGGATCAGCGCGGGCGCCACGATCTCAGTGAGCCGCTCCACGTTCGTGCCGATCGGGGTGGAGATCAGATAGGTGAGCACCACGCCGAGCGCGTACACGGCGGTGCCGAGGCGCACCACGCGCCAGGCGCGCGGCGCGCACACCAGGACGACCGCGCACAGGATGACGGGCGGGAAGATCCGCTCGAACGGCATGGGCTGCTCCCCCTTGAACGGGAACAGCCAGGTCGTCACGCCCACGATCAGGACCGGCGGCAGGACCAGCGACAGGGCCTTGCCCCACTGCCGGTTCAGGAGCCACGCGGCGCCGGCCACGACGAGGAAGAGCCCGGCGACGGGGCTCGCCATCGTGGACAGCGCGGCGCACACCGTCGCGATGACGATGCGCCGGCCGTTCATGTGCGCGAGGACGGCGGCGAGCCCGAAGGCCACGCCCAGCATGAACGTCGAGCGCCCCGACACGACCTGACACCACAGCGAGAACCCCACCACGATGGCCGGCCACAGTGGTCTTCGGATGCCGGTGCGCTCGACGATCGACGCGGCCAGCCAGGTCGACGAGACGCCGGACAGGAGCGTGACGGGGATGACGCCGAACAACGCCATCAGATAGGGCGAGATGAGGCTGTAGTTGGCGATGTGGAGGCCGCCGTACCAGAACAGGTTGTACGCGGAGCCGGGGTACATCTTGGCGAACTCGGCCCAGGCCACCTGCGCCGCGAGGTCGCCGCCGCCGGTGGCCAGGAACGCCAGCCACAGGACGTGCAGCGGCAGTATGCAGGCGGTGACGAGCAGGGCCGTCCGGTGCCGGCCGTGCCAGGGCTCGGGGATGTCCGGGGACCGGCGCGCGCGTGCGGCAGAGGGTGGAGACAGTTCGGCAGAGGCCACTGCGGCGTTCCGTTCCGGTCGGACGGGCAATTGTGTTCGGATAGACGCTAGCCGTGGCCCGAGAGTTGGTTGACGCGCCCCTGATATTCACGGCAAATCTACGCAGGGCCGTCGGCCTGCGACGCGGCTACGCGCAGATGTCGTCCGGCGCGTGCGCCTGCTCCGAAGGGCCCGACAGCGGTCCGGCGATCCGACTGCGGACGGTCTCCAGCTGCTTGAGGAGCGTGTCGAGCGTCGTCGTACGCGGGTCCTGGAAGTACGTCAGGACGGCCCGGTAGAACGCGTCGCGCAGCACGGGCGGCATCACGTCCGACGCGTCGAAGCACAGGGTGTCCGCGTCATCGGTCAGACGCGAGGCGACGGTCGCGCCGGTCGGGTCGTCCGGCTGGGGGTCGCTCGCGTCGGGGAAGAAGGGCCGCAGGTGCGGCTGCGTGGCCCGCGACCAGGTCTTGCGGCCGTCCTCGCTGGTCAGGAGCGTGACGAGGTCCTGCGCCGCCTGGTTGTCGGTGAGTACGGCGGCCATGTCGCCCGACACCTCGTACGCGTCGTTGTACGCGGGCTTCCCGTGCAGGAACCGGGCGGCCGGCTCCACGCGCAGGGTGTGGTCGCCCATGGCGCCCGGGTAGAGGGAGCGGATGAAGGAGCCCTGGTGTTCGTGGGTGCAGCCCGGGAGCGAGCCGCCGAGGAGTCCGCGCTTGGTGGCCTTCGGGTCCTTCGGGTCGGGTGTGCCCTCGAACGACATGGTGAGGGAGTCCTCGACGGACTCCGGCGTCCGTGGGCCGAGGATCTCGGACCAGGTCGTGAAGGCCCGGCGCACGGCCGCGTCCTTGTCCCAGTGGAGGCGGCCGGTGGCCCACCGCGTGTATGTGTCGGGGCCCGCCTGATGGAGGAGGATGTCCTCGATCCAGTCGGTGCCGGGCCAGCCGGAGGTTGCGTCCGCGGCCATGCCCACGCACCAGTCGGGCGCCTTGGCCCCGGTGCTGCGCTTGCTCCACACGATGCTCTTGAGGTTGACGCGCAGCGGCACCCAGTACGTGCGGCGCCTGCCGTCGAGCGTGAGGGTGGGGAACCAGGGCGGGTAGCCGCGTTCGGCGGCCTCCGGGGACAGCGGCTTGAGTTTGCGGTCGGCCGCGTACTCGGTGAGCTCGCCGATGCTGTTGAGGATCGCGACGTCGGGCGGGGCGCCGGCCTCCAACTGGGCTACGAGGGTCTCGCGCAGGGAGCGGGTGCCCTTGTAGACGTAGTGGTCACCGCTGCGGTGCGACAGGCGGGCGAGGGCGGCCTCGAACGCCGCGCCCTCGTCGCCCGTCCACGGCCCGAGCACGACTACGGTCCGGTGCGCGTCGCCGCCCGCGCAGCCGCCGGTGAGCGCGGTGAGGGCGAGCAGGCAGGCGGCGAGCGCGAGCCGCAGCACCCTGTTCCGGCGCCTCATACGGCGGTCCCCGGGCGCCCCACGAGCAGATACTCGCGCCGGTAGGCGTGGAGGGTGGCGCCGATGACGCCGGCGACGAGGAGGCCGACGGGCGCAGCCCAGGGGGCCACTGCGTCGAGGCCGGCGAGCCGGCGGTTGTCCAGGACGTCGTCCATCGAGTCGGCGAGCGTGACGATGGCGCGGTGGTGGTGCGGGTCGAGCGGGTCGGTGCGGCGCTCCTCGAAGATGACCTCCGTGGCCGGCGAGGTCACCGCGTACAGGCGGCGGGCGATGGGCACGGTGTCCTCCTGGGCGGCGTGCGCGTACAGCCCGCTGAGGGCGATCGCGGGCACGGCGAGCAGCGGCAGCGCGGCGGCTAGCAGCGGCGGGCTGGCCAGGATGCGGAAGCGGATCCGCAGGAAGCGCAGGGTGCGCCACAGGCCGGCGGTCAGCAGCACGAACGCGACGGCCGACACGGCGGCGGCGGTGACGGCGGCGGGGCCGAGCGTGGCGCGCGCCTCCAGGCGGTGGCGCAGGGCGCGTTCGAGATCCGAGATGCGGTCGACGACGGTCGTCGCCTCGCTGCCGGTGACGGGTGCGCAGCGGGGGTAGGGGGCGTAGCGGCCGGTGGTGGGTTCGTAGGGATCGTGGGGATCGGGCGAGCAGAGCATGCTCTGGGCGTAGGAGAGTCCGGCCCTGTACAGGGACCCGTCGGAGACGTTCGTCTGGGCCCAGGCGATCCAGCGCTCGTAGCCGTCGACGAGGCCGGAGACGACGTCGAGCTCCTGGCGTTCGGCCGCGGTCAGGGCGCCGCTGCGCGAGACCTGGCTGAGGTCCTGGGCGGCACCGGTGATGCGGGAGCCGTAGCGGGGGCTGAGCCCGCTCAGTTCGACGGCGTCCCCGGCGCCGAGGCTCACCTCGGCCTCCCGCTGGGCGATCCGCAGCGAGATCCGCGCGTCGGCCAGGTCTCTGAGCGCGGGCGCGATGTGCGTGCGGATCGCGGCGGAGTCGTCGCGCAGGGACGTGGCGGTGAAGCCGAGTCCGGAGAAGGCGATGGCGGCGAGGAGGGGGAGGGCGACGAGGCGGTCGTGGAGGTAGGCGCGGTTACGGGGCGGGGCCGCCGCGGGCTTCGTGGCCCGTGCCGGCGGGGCCCACACGTACCGCCACAGCACGCGTACGCCCTTGAGCGCGGCGCTCGCTAGGACGCGTACGCCCTTGAGTGCGGCGCTCGCGAGGCGCCTGGCCCCCTCACCCGCCCGCCCCGGCGTGGGGGTCACCGGTCCGCCGCCGGTCGCCGCCCGGCGAGCCGCAGGCGGGTCGGCCAGGATCCGTCGCGGCGGTGCGACAGCGCGAGCGGTCTGACCAAGTAGGCGCGGTCCAGGAGGCGTTCGGCGACGGCCTCGCCGTGCGGGCTGTCGGAGCGGGCGGCCTGCCGGGCGAGCGCCCGGTAGAACTGTGAGAGCTGGCGTCTCAACGTGTCTTCCGTAGCCGGGAATTCGAGCCGTCCGCCCGAGTCCCGCGCGTCTCCGTCACGCCGGTCCGCCGCTTCCGAGAGCCGCGCGAGCGCCTCCTTCCCCACCTTCCCGTCCGCCACGAGGCGCTGCGCGGCCTCCCACACCTCGGCCTTCATCCGTACGCGGGCCTGCTCGTCGGTGAGCCCGTGCTCGTTGAAGAGCCGGGCGAGCCGGGTGAGAGCGGTGCGCAGGCCGTCGGCCGTCGTCGCGTACTCGACGGCGATGCGCACGGTCGCGGTCCGCGCCCCCGTGCGGTGCCGCGAGTGCTGCGGCACCGCGTCGAGCGCCTCGATGGCGTACGTGTCGGGGGTTGCGCCCCCGAGCGCGAGGCCGGCCCGCGCCGCGCCGAACGCCGCGCTGCCGAGCGAGGGGTTGCGCAGCCGTACGGCCTCGTAGAAGGTCAGCGCCTCGTGCCAGTGGCCGAGCCGCTCGGCGCAGTGGCCGAGGGCGAGCTTGGGCGCGTACTCCCCGGGGATCGCGCCGTAGACCTGGTCGAAGTAGTCGCGTGCGGACGCCACGTCGTCGTTGGCGAGGTCGAGGAGGCCGCGGTGCCAGTCGATGCGCCAGTCGTGCCTCGACAGTTCGCGCCCGATGCCGTCGACGGCGCCGCGCAGCTCCTCGGCGGCGGCCTCCAGGTCCGGCCGTTCGCCCTCCGCCCGTTCGGCGCGTACGGCGACGCGCAGCCGGAGCCTGCACCGCAGGAGCCGTACCTCGGGGGAATCCCGCCAGTCCCCGGTGTGCTGGAGGAGCGCGGCGGGGTCGGCGTCGGCCAGGCGGCTGAGGCCGTCGTGGTGGGCGTCGTGCGGGTCGGGGCGCGGCACGGGCAGCCGGCCCGCGACATCGGCGGCGGACGGCGGCTCGTGCAGCGGGGTGGGCGGGGTGCCTCCGGCGGGGGTGGCCCAGCGTGGCAGGACCGGCGCGACGCCGAGCGCTCCGTCCAGGGCATACGGGGACTGCATGAACAGCGGCGACGGCTCGAACGTCTCCTGCCCGGTCCGCAACGACCTCAACTCACGGAACACGCCACGCAGTTGATCCGCCATCTCGTCCGCGTCCGCGTACCGGTCGGCGGGTTCGGGGCGGGTGGCGCGGCGCAGGGCGCGGGCCAGCGAGACGAGGCCGAGGCCCTCCGGCGCCGGGGTGGTGGTCAGTGCGACGGCCTGCGCCGTCACCGGGTCGCCGTCGTGCATCCGGTCCAGGGCGCCGAGTTCGGCCAGCGAGTGGGGTCCGATGCCGAGTCCGCTCAGCGTGCGCAGCGTCTCGCCCAGGCTGAACAGGTCGTCGCGCGGCGTGGACGCGCCGTTCAGCGCGGGCGGGGCGAGGGGCACGTTCGGCGCGCGGTACCCGTCGGTGGTCAGGCCGGACTCGCCCTCCTCGCGGATGGACCCCACGTCGATGACCTTGGTGGTGGCGCCGTCGTGCATCACGTTCTGCGGCTTCAGATCGCCGTACACCTTGCGGGGTGCGGGCCGCGCGTGCAGATGGTCGAGCGCGGACAGGACGCGCAGTCCGTACGCGAGCACGAACTCGTGGAAGCGGGCGCCGCCGAACCGGTCCGGGTCGTGCCGGGCGAGCGCCCGGATCTCGTCGAGGTTGAGCCCGTCGACGTACGGCAGGACGAGGAACGGGCCGACGCGGGCGTGGCGGCCGTAGTTGAAGACGGGAATGATCCCGTCGTGGTGGAGGTCGGCGAACGCCTGCCGTTCGTCCTCCAACGAGCCGAGCCGTGGGGCGAGTTGTTCCGGCCGCAGGGTCTTCACGGCGACCTCGCGGTCGTCGACCTTCTTGTCGAGCGCGAGATATACGTCGCCCATGCCGCCGCGCCCGAGACGCCGTACGACCTGATACTGGCCGTCCAGTAACTCGCCCTGCTCCAGGGCGGATTCA
Organism: Streptomyces sp. NBC_01445; assembly: GCF_035918235.1. Taxonomy (NCBI): domain Bacteria; kingdom Bacillati; phylum Actinomycetota; class Actinomycetes; order Kitasatosporales; family Streptomycetaceae; genus Streptomyces; species Streptomyces sp. NBC_01445. The sequence continues at coordinate 5,889,363 of NZ_CP109485.1, forward strand.
CCGGGACCCTCGGCCCGGCCCCGGTCGTCGCGCGGTCTGACCTCGGGCAGCGCCGTCGGATCGGGCCCCTCGTCGGGCAGCGTGACCCATGCGTCCCGCGGCCCGTCCGGAGGCGGCATGACGAACAGCGGACCCGAGGACGCCGTCATCGGCCGCCCCTGAATTCTCCGGTTGCTCCCGCGTCCCCCTGCATGCTGCCTCAGGATAGGGGCGCGGCGTCCGGATGGCGCCCGTGTGTATGCCTCCGGCCTGATCGTGGAATGGAGGCCCCGGCCAGTGACGACGAGAACCGGCGCGAGACCGTACGCCGCCCTCAACCCTGCCCTGATCCGCTCCAGCCTCGCCGTCGCGGAACGCCGCGCGGAGGCGCTGACCAAGTACTTCTACGCCCATCTGTTCAAGCACAACCCCGGTGTGCGGGCCATGTTCCCCGAGCGGATGGAGGAACAGCGCGACCGCCTCTTCGCCGCCCTGACCACGGCGATCCTGAACCTGGAGGACACCGACGCCCTGGTCGGCCACCTGCACACCCTCGGCTTCGACCACCGCAAGTTCGGCACCCGCACCGAGCACTACCCGGCCGTCGGGCGCAGCCTGATAGCGGCCCTGAAGGTCTTCTCGGGCAGCGCCTGGACGCCCAAGACGGAGGCGGCCTGGCGCGCTGCCTACGAACTCATCTCCAAAATCATGATCGCCGGAGCGCAGTCCGTGCCGGAGTCGGAACCGGCCTGGTGGGACGCGGAGGTGCTCCGCCACGAGCGCCGCGCCGAGGACATAGCCGTCCTCACCGTCAGCCCCGACCGGCCGTACCCCTTCATACCCGGCCAGTACGCGACGCTGACGGCCCCCGAGGCACCGCAGGTCTGGCGCCCGTACTCGATCGCGAACGCCCCGCGCGCCGACGGCACCCTCGACTTCCACATACGCCGCGTCGAGGGCGGCCTCCTGAGCAGCGCCCTGGTCGACGAGGCCGCCCCGGGAGGCTCCGTCCGCCTCGGCCCGCCCCTGGGCACGACGACGCTCCCCAAAGCCCCGGAGGGGGAGCTGCTCTTCGTCGCCGGGGGGACGGGCTGGGCGCAGATCAAGGCGCTGATCGAGGAGTTCGCCGTCTGCCGCGGCTCGGCGACCGCCACGTTACTCATCGGCGCCCGCACGGAAGACGACGTGTACGACCTCGGCGTACTGGAACTCCTCGGCGGCGCGCACCCGTGGCTGCGGCTGGTCGGCGCGCTGCCTCGGCGCGACCGGCCCGACGCGGACGCGACGCTCCTGCGGGAGCTGACGCGATACGCCGGCGCCCAGAGCCTGCGGCACGCGCCCGCCGAGTGGCCGCACGTCTACGTCAGCGGCCCCTCGGCCATGGTCGACACGGTGGAGACCCAACTGGCCATGCTGCACCGCGTACCGCCCGACCGCGTCCACCACGACCCGCTGGTCCGCCATGACACGGGGGAGCGCCCGGAGACGGCGGCCGAGTGGTTCCTGATGAAGCGTGAGATTCCCTGGATCAGGCCTCGTCCGTGACGACCTCGTAGGTGACGGGACCGGCGGTGACGGAGTCTGCCGTGACCGCACCGGCGGTCAGAGGCAGTGGACGGGGATGCGCTGGACGAGGTTGTTGGCGAAGCCGCCGCGGTTCCACGGCTGCGTGAGCGGCTGGGCGCGGCCGGTGGCGTCGGTGGCGCGGGCGCCGAGGACATGGGTGCCGGGCACGGCGGTCCACGGGGCCTGCCAGCGCAGCCAGGCCGCCGCCTGCCTGTCCGACGGGTCCCCGTCCAGCGCGGCCTCGCTCCACGTGGCGCCGTCGTCCGTGGTCACGTCGACCCTGGTCACGGGGCCGTGCCCGGACCAGGCACGGCCTTCGAGGAGTACGGGCCCGGGGCGGACGACGCGGGCCCGCGACATGAAGTCGGGGAACCCGGGCGGGATCATCAGGGCGCGCGGCAGGATCTTGGTGACGGGCTCGCCGGGATCGTCGGCGTCCCACCGGACGCGGTACGCGACCGCCTGCTGGAACCCGTCGAACGGGGTGTCGACCAGCGTGATCCCGCGCAGCCACTTCACGTGCGCCATGCCGTACCAGCCGGGGACGACGAGCCGCAGCGGGTAGCCGTGCTGCGGCGGCAGGGGCGCGCCGTTCATGTCGTACGCGACGAGCACGTCACCGGAGGCCACCGCGACGGGCAGGCTCCGCCGGTAGTCCTGCTCGACACCGCGCTCGACACCGTGGTCGGCGCCGGTGAAGACGGCCTCGACGGCGCCTGTGTCCACCCCGGCCTCGTCGAGGAGGAGGCGCAGCGGCACGCCGGTCCAGTCCGCCGTGCCGACCGCCTCGACCAGCCAGGGCTGGCTTATCGGCCGGGGCGTGAGCAGGGCGCGGCCGTTGCCCGCGCACTCCAGCGTGACGCGGCGCGTGACGGCGGGCAGGGACCGCAGGGCCGCCAGGTCGAGGGTCAGCGGCGTCCTGACCAGGCCGTCGACCGTGAGCTGCCAGTCGTCGGCCCTTGCGGCCGGGATGTCGTAATGGACGAGGACATAGTGCAGGCCGGGCGGGGTGACGTCGTAGCGGAGGGCTTCCAGAGGGAGGCCGTGATTACGCGCGGCGAGCGCGAGTTCATCGGGGGTGATGCCTTCGCCCAGGGCGGCGAGCCGGCCGGGACGGCTGACGCCGCCGAGATCGTCCGGTCCGTCCATGACGTGGTCCGATCCGTCCATGACTCAGTCCGATCCATCCATGTCTTCATGGTGCTCCGCGATTGCGGGGCCTGCCGGGCGGGCGGATCCTGGAAGTGTCAGCCGGCGCTCGATGAGGTGTGTCGGTGGCTGACGGGGGCCCGCACGCCGGCGCACAAACCGCTCACCGACGCCGCCGGGAGGCGGAAGGACGGGACGGGGGGACAGCGGTCCGCGTAGCGATGCGTCCCGTCGAGGAGCGCCATGAACGACACCGACACGGATACCGATACCGGCACTGGCACCACCGCCCCGGACCTCACCGCCACGGACGTCGTCGGACTGATGCGAACTGAGCTGCGTGGCCCGGTGATTGCGCCGGGCGACCCCGAGTACGACGAAGCGCGCAAGATCTACAACGGGATGATCGACCGGCGGCCGGCCGCGATGGTGCGCTGCTCGGACGCGGCGGACGTCATGGCGGCGGTCGACTTCGTCCGCGACCACGGACTGGAACTCGCCGTACGCGGCGGTGGCCACAGCGGCGGCGGCCTGTGCCTCGTCGACGACGCGATCACGATCGACCTGTCACCGATGCGCTGGGTGCGCGTCGACCCCGCGCAGAAGACGGCGTGGGTGGGCGGCGGCAGCCAGCTCGGCGACCTGGACCACGCGGCGCACGCGTTCGGCCTGGCGATACCCGCCGGAATCCAGTCGACGACCGGCATCGCGGGCCTGACCCTCGGCGGCGGTCACGGCCACCTGACGCGCAAGTACGGCCTGACGATCGACAGCCTCCTCAGCGTGGACATGGTCCTCGCGGACGGCAGCTTCGTCACGGCGAGCGCGACCGAACACTCCGATCTGTTCTGGGCGTTGAGGGGCGGCGGCGGAAACTTCGGCATCGCCACCGCGTTCAAGTTCGAGCTGCATCCGGTGCACACGGTGGGCGTCGCGCTGACGCTGTGGCCCGTCGAGAAGACCCGTGACGTCCTGGAGTGGTACCGGGAGTTCCTGCCGGAGGCGCCCGACGACCTGAACGGCTTCTTCGTCGCGATGACCGTGCCGCCGGGACCGCCGTTCCCCGAGGAGATCCACGGCCGGAAGATGTGCGGGGTGGTGTGGTGCTGGACGGGAGACCTGGCCCGTACGGACGAGGCGATCGCGGCGGCGGCGGAAGCGGGCCCGCCCGCCTTCCAGTTCACGGCACCGATGCCGTACCCGGCGCTCCAGGCGATGTTCGACGAGCTGCTCCCCAAGGGACTGCAGTGGTACTGGCGCGGCGACTTCTTCGACCGCATCACGGACGAGGCGATCGACGTACACACCAAGTTCGCAGAGAACCTCCCCACACCGCTGTCGACGATGCACCTCTACCCGGTGAACGCGGCCGCGTCCCGGGTCTCCGAGGACGCGACGGCCTGGGGCTACCGGGAAGCGGTCTGGTCGGGCGTCATCGCGGGCATCGACCCGGACCCGGCGAACGCGGAGGCGGTCAAGCAGTGGGCGAGGGCGTACTGGCACGACCTGCACCCGTTTTCGATGGGCGGTTCGTACGTGAACTTCATCGGCGAGGACGAGCATCAGGACCGCGTCCGGGCGACGTACCGCCACAACTACGACCGCCTGGCGGAGGTCAAGCGCAAGTACGACCCGAGGAACCTGTTCCACGCCAACCAGAACATCGAACCGGCGGCGGGGGAGGCGGCGTAGGCACTCGGGACCGCTCCCTCGGTGACGGCCCGCGTCACCGCCGTCAGGGGCCACCGTCGCGCCGCGCACGGCCACCGCTCCACGTCGTCGAACGGCCCGGGCAGCCCGGCCGGCGGCCCGCCGTCGAACAGGGCAAGCGCGGCCGGGAGCCGTTCCACGGCGGTGGCCGGATCGCCGGACGCCTTCGCGCGCCGGGCGGCGTCCACGTGTTCGGCGAGGTCCGTCGCGTCGAGCTGCACCTCGCCCATGGCGAGGCGGTAACCGCCCGGCTCCCCGCGGATCAGGGACCGCGCGGGACCGGGGCCCTCGGCGTCGAGGGCCTGCCGTAGCGCGTAGACGTAGGTGGGCGGTACCTTGCGACCGGAGTTCGGAGAGCCGGCGCCCCAGATCCCCTCTGGCAACTGCTCCCGGCTGACGAGGAATCCGGGCCGCAGGGCCGGCGCCGCGGGGACGGCCTGCCGGCGGACGGGGCCGAGCGGCAGCGGCGTGCTGCCGCGCCAGCCACGCACCGGCCCGAGCACGGCGAGCCGAACCGCCCGACGAGACCCCTGACCCACCCGCAGCCTCCGCTCCACGCTCACCGAGCGCCCACTGTCCGCGTCGCGGTACGCGTCATCGTCCGCATCGCGGCGCGCACCATCGTCCGCATCATCAGAATTTCATTGGCATTGCAGCGTGTGCCGCGATGGTTCGGAAGTGCCCGTCGAGCACCGGGATTTCACCGGCTGGCGGGGCGCGCTGGACCGGCGGCGGCCGTAGCCGGGGGAGCGGCCGCCGCCCATGCGGAAGGAGTGGAACATGCAAGCAGCGAGCAGCCCTCTGGGCCCTCTGGAGCGGATGCTGAAGGGACGCGGGCTCTTCCTGAGTGTGGAGCGGAGCGACGCCGTCGAGGTGGTGTACGTCTGCGTGGACGACGGCATCCCCGGCGGCTATCCGGTCGGCTACGTCATCTCGTCCCGTACGGGAACCTGGACCGCGTACGCGCGGGTCCGCCCCGGCCGGATCTTCACCACGGACGAGATCTCCTCGGGCCTGGCGAGCGTCGAGGAAGCGATCCGCGCGGTGGTGGCCCACGCCCGCTACGAGGACGTCCTCACGGCGTGAAGCACTGGGACTCGCCCGGTCCCGGGTGACTCTGGGCGAACTCCCGCCCCAGTATTCCCAGCACAACGAGATCGTGATGGCGGCCGCCGTGGAACACGTGATCGCGCAGCCGCCCCTCCTCGACGAACCCGGGCCGGCGATGAAAGGTGAGCGAGGACTCGTTGTGCGCGAAGACGCGTGCCTCGCAGGCTGTCTGGCTCACGGCCTGGCGAGGGTGGGGAGGCCCGGCGGAAGCCGGCGCGGCCGATGGCCAACTTCCGCCGATCGCCTCGCAGATGGGCGACCGCTCGCTCGCCCAGGAGCCGATTCACGGGCCGACAGCACGCAGCGCCTCGCCTCAGTGGCTGCGTGCGGATCGGCGGAAGCCCGCCACATCCAAGTATGGCGAGGTGGCGCACGAGTTCAGGTCGCGGCAGGGCCAACCCGCTGCACGAGCACCGGCGCCGGCAACCGACGCTGTCGGCGGCGACCGGGCCCTCGGTCTCCTCGCGCCTAGAGCTGACCGCGCCACCACGGGACGTCGGGTGAGTGGGCGCGGATGACCTCGGCTCGTCCGAGGATCTTGGAGCCGAGCTCCCGAACCAGCCTGCGCAGCTCTCGGGCCGACTTCTTGGGCAACCCGTGAATGATCTCTTCGAGGTGATCGCGGGAGTGGCCCGGATCGCATCCGCACTCGGGATATCTGGACTCCTGGGCATCGTCGCCTGCTTCGGCTTCAACCACTGGGTCTCCACACTGCTTTCGCTGCGCGGCTCCGACCTGGAGCAGACCCGCCCGTAGACAGCGGTCATCGTGACCGTGGGTGCGCTGGGGCCGCGCCGGCCATGCAGTTCACGCTGGTGAGCTTGAGCTCCCGGAGCGAGGTCGGGTGTCCGCTAGGCAGCCCAACTGATGGGACGCAGCTGTGTCGATCAGCGGTCGACGCGGTCTTCCTTGCTTCCCTTGCGTCAGGAGGCCCATCAAATGAATGACGAGCGACAGCAGGACACCCGCTCCCGACTGACCGCGTCCCGGCGCGGTGTGCTGGCCGCGGTAGCCCTTGCGCCGGCATGTGCCGCTGTGCCGGCTCGGGCCCAGTCCCGGCCTTTCGGACCTGAGGGACGCGTTCTGGTCGAGCCGGTGATGACCAAGCTGGCGGACTGGGCGGACGTGGGCAAGGCTCTTGGCCGCACCGGTGACATGAGGCGGTTCATGTACCACACGGCCTTTCCGCGCCGCGACCTCACGGTCTTTTCCCGCGGCATTCTGATCAAGCCTGCACTCGCTCTGGGCGCGCACGTGTCCTTCGTCCGGTACGCAGACCACGGCACGCTCATGATGGGGGACACCGTCGTCACCGAGCGTGAACTGCAGCGCTTCTGTGACGTCCTGCAACAGCGGGGAATCATGCTGACCGCCATCCACAAGCATCTGCTGGCACATGATCCGGATGTCTGGTGGGTTCATCTGCATGCTCACGGCCACGATCCGGTCGCCGTTGCCCGCGGAGTACGCGCGGCATTGAACTGCACCAGTACCCCGCCTGCCGAACCCGTGACCCTCTCGCCGCCCGTCGACCTGGACACTGCCTCGATCGATGCCGCCATGGGCGTCAAGGGGGCGGTCAGCGGCGAGATCTACACGTGCACCTATATCCGCCGCGAGATCATCGCCGACGGCAATCTGGCCCTGCCTCCAGGACTGGGCGCCACCACCTCCGTCAACTTTCAGCCGCTCGGCGGCGGAAAGGCCGCGGTCAGCGGGGATCTGGTCATGATCGCCAACGAGGTCCAGCCCGTCCTCGTGGCCCTGCGGCGCGGCGGGGTCGAACTCGTCGAGGTGCATCACCACCACCTCAACGACGACCCTCACCTGTTCTTTGTCCACTACTGGGCTGTCGGCGATGCCGTCAGGCTCACCGAGGCCATTCGCCGGGCCGTGGACGTCACCAACGCCGTACCGATGGCTGGAGTCGCCGGCTAGGAGCGCGTCCCAGTAACAGGACTGTCCAGCCAACCTTGCGCAGTCCCCCACGGCGGCCCTTCGCCGACTGATGCGATGCCCGGACGCAGACGCTGGTGTACGCCCCCGTCCGGCGTCGTGATGTCAGCAGCGGATGTCAGACACGTGGTTGCGGGGCGGGTGACAGTGCGGTGCGGGCGGCGGAGAGGACCTGCTCGGACAGCGGGGAGTCCTTGGTGGCGCGGGCCAGGAGAAGGGCGCCGAGCATGGTGCACAGCCGGGCGATGCCGTCCTCGTCGTCGGTGGCGAGCCACTGGGTGAAGTCCTGTACCCCTTCGGTGTAGGCGCGGTGCGCCCCGCGGTCGCCACTGGTCCGGGCCATGTCGGTGGCGAGCGCGGCGACGGGGCAGCCCGAGGCGGGGTTGTCCCGGTGCCGGACGGACAGGTACCCGTCGATCAGGGCCTGCTGGGCCTCGGCGCGGTGTCCCTCGTGCTCCTCGAGCGTGGTGGCGTGGCGCTCGGCCAGTTCGCCGACCGCGTGGACGACCGCCTCGTCGATCAGAGCCTCCTTGGAGGCGAACTGCTTGTAAAAGCCGCCGTGCGTCAGGCCGGCCGCCTTCATCAGATCCGCGACGCTCACGCCCGTGCCCTGCTCGCGGAACAGCTGCGAGGCCTGCTCCACGACCCGCTGGCGGTTCGCCTGCGCCTGTGCATGTGAGACGCGACCCATCGGGCACCTCCATTTTGGATGTCGGAAGACATCTATCGTACGCTGCTATTTAGATCATCCACATAATCTATTTCGGGCGCTCCCCTCCCCTCATCCAAGGGCGCGCCCCTTCACGGGAGACATTTCATGGCCACTCGCCTCGGCCCGGCGGCCGAAGCCGACCTGACCACCACCGCCTCCTCCTCGACCGCGCCACCGGTCCGGCTCTGGCTCCAGCCGGCCCTGATCGCCCTGGTCGTCGTGGCGGCCTTCGTCGGCTGCTACGTCGGTCTGCAGCGCAACCCGCAGCCGCACCGGGTGCCGGTGGCTGTTGCCGGGCAGGAGCTTTCGGGCGAGATACGCCAGGTCCTCGGTGACAGCGTCGATGTCCATCCTGTCGCCGACGCGGCCACGGGACGCGCTGAGCTGGAGCGTCGCGATGTCGTGGCCGCGGTCAGCGGCCGCGCGGACTCCGACCGGCTGCGCCTGGAGGTCGGCGGGGCCAACGGGCAGTCGACGACGACGGCCGTCAAGAGCCTGATCGGCGCCTATGCCCACGGGTCGGGCCAGCGCCTGACCACGGTGGACGTCGTCCCGTTCGCCCGTTTCGACTCCCGTGGACTGGCCGGGTTCTACATGGCGTTCGGCGTCACGCTGGCCGGCTTCGTCCTCGCCCAGAACGCCCTCGGGCTCGCGAACCGTCTGCACCTGCGCCACCGGTTCTGGCTGCTGTCCGGCGTCTCTGTGGCCATCGGCATCGTCGCCACCGTCATCGCCGGACCCATCCTCGGGGCGGTGCCCGCGCCGGTGGTGCCGCTGGCCTTCGGCTTGACGCTGCTGGCCGCGGCAGCCGCGTTCACCACCAAGCTGCTGGGCACCTACCTCGGTCCGGTCGGCGTGCCGGTCGCCACCCTTTTGCTGCTCACGGTCGGCAACTCCACCAGCGGAGCCACCATCGGCCCGGACCTCCTGCCCTCCGCCGCTCGCGCCGTCTCCGCCCTGCTGCCGCCGGGCGCGGCCGTCCGCGCCGTGACCGACCTGAGCTACTTCCACGGCGCGCAGGCGGTGCAGCCATTGGCCACCCTCGCGCTGTGGGCGGTGATCGCCGCGGTCCTGGTGAGCCTGCGCCCCCACCTGAGGCGACGGCCCACTCGGGTGACCACCTGACCCGCGGTCAGGGTGAAGTCCGTGACGCAGACGTGCCTCTGCGGGCCCGCAGAGTCCTTCTCGAACACCGAAGGGCCGGCCCGGGAGAAACCCCTCCTGAGCTGGCCATCGTCAATGTGCCCCCGGCAGGATTCGAACCTGCGACGCCCGCTTCGAGGAGTTCGCCCATCTGGACGGCTCAGGCAGCGACGTATCCGGCCATCTCGGCCGACCAGTGCACGGCCCAGGGCGGAACGGTCAACCAGGGCGAGAGACTGCCGTCACCGCAGCTTGTGGAGGGCCTGCGGGCAGTGCTTCGGGATGACCGGGCTCATGTCAGGGACGCCCTATTACTCAGAATGGGTGACTGAGAGCAGACTTGCGAGTCGTGGCAGGGCGCCGTGGAGCTGGAGGCCCTGGTAGTCGGCCGCCCCAGCGCGGACGTGAAGGTGAGAAATATGAGACTGCCCCCCGGGATGATCCCGGGGGGCAGTCTCGCAATATGACCCGTGACCTGCACGAACCTGTCTGTGCCCCCGGCAGGATTCGAACCTGCGACACCCGCTTTAGGAGAGCGGTGCTCTATCCCCTGAGCTACGAAGGCGGGGATCTGTCGGAAAACGACCCTGAAAGTCTGCCGAGGTGGGCGGACTGCTCAGGCGTGCTTGGCGACAGGTCGTGGTGGCAGCCCGTGAGGGCGCAGCCACCGCGGTCAGTGTAGCGGGTGGTGTCTGATCCGAGGGCGGAGAGATGTGCGTACCGGCTCAGGCTGCGAGCGCGTGGGTGATCTTGGCTCGGGTGACGGAGTTGCTCAGCCAGGCGCCGCCGATGTGGATCAGCAGGGGACTCTCTTGTGGGGCGGCGGCCGACGTGGGTGTCCGGCGGGATCTGCCTCAGGTGCTCGGTGCGGTCCCGGTTTCGCCGGCTCACGTCCACCGGCCGGCGAAACCGGCACCGTTGTCACGGATTCAGGCATCCATCAGTGGCAGACCGGGCAGCACCTTCTCGATGGTGATGGGGAAGTCGCGCACACGCACGCCGGTGGCGTTGAACACCGCGTTCGCGATCGACGCACCGGCCCCGCAGATGCCCAGCTCGCCGACGCCCTTCGCGCCCAGGGCATTGGCCTTGTCGTCGTACCCGTCAAGGACGACCGCGTCGACGTCGGGGATGTCGGCGTGGACCGGCACCAGGTATTGCGCGAAGTCCCGGTTGACGAAGGCGCCGGATCGCAGGTCGACCACGGCCTCCTCTTCGAGGGCCGCGCCGGCTCCCCAGATCATGCCGCCGATCAGCTGCGAGCGAGCCGTCTTCGCGTTGAGCACGCGGCCCACCGAGAACACGCCGAGCATCCGCCGCAGACGGATCTCGGCGGTGTCCGCGTCGACCCCCACTTCAGCGAAATGGGCCCCGTAGGTGTTGATCGAGTAGTCCGTGTAGTTCGGATCATCGCCCATGAAGCGGGTACCGCCCTCCGCCTCGAACCCTTCCGGACGGTTGCGTGCGACGATCTCGCTCAGCGCCTCGGACGCGCCGCCGACAGCCACGTTGCGGTCGGAGAACACGGCGTCCTTCGGGTCCAGGCCGTGCAGCGGCGAGCGCGTGTCGCCGCGCGCCGCGGTCAGGAGCTGCTCGCGCAGGGCCATACACGCACCATGTACCGCATTGCTCGAGCTTGCGGCGCCCCACGAGCCGCCGGACCCCCAGCTGGTGGGAAGCTCGGAGCGCCCGAGCTCGATCCGCACCCGATCGGGCGGCAGTCCGAGTCCGTCGGCCGCGACCTGGGTCAGGACGGTGTACGTGCCCGTGCCGAGATCGGTCATGTCTGTCTGGACGACGGCGGTGCCGTCGGCCTCCAACCGCACTCGCGCTGCTGTCGGCCCTTGGAAGTGCCCGCGGATGGCGGCCGACATGCCGTAGCCGACCAGCCACCGCCCGTCGCGCACGCTCGCCGGGGTGGCGGGGCGGTGCTCCCAGCCGAACCGGCGCGCGCCTTCACGCAGGCAGTCGACCAGGTGCCGGTCGCTGTACGGCACGTCTCGTTCTGGATCGACGGTGGGCTCGTTGAGGATCCGCAGCTCGACCGGGTTCATCCCGAGCGCATGGGCCAGCTCGTCCATCGCCGACTCGACCGCCAGCATGCCCGGCGCTTCGCCCGGCGCGCGTACGTCCGTCCCGGGCGGCAGATCGAGCGGCGCAAGCCGGTGGCTGGTCAACCGGTGGGGCGCGGCGTAGAGGCTGCGGGTCGTGGCGGCGGTCTGCTCGGCGTACTCCACGTCGGGGTTGGTGTGCATGGTGACGTCATGGGCGATCGCGGTCAGCTGTCCGTCCTGCGCCGCGCCCAGTCGGACCCGCTGGCTGGTTGTTGGGCGGTTGCCGACGAGCTGGAAGATCTGCTGCCTGGTCATCGCGACCTTGACCGGTTGGCGCAATTCGCGAGCGGCGAGCGCCGCCAGGATCGTCTCGGAATGGATGCCCAGCTTGGAGCCGAATCCCCCGCCGACGAAGGGGGTGACGATGTGGACCCGCTCCGGGGCGAGCCGAAGCGTGGCGGCGACGGAGGACCGCGCCGCGTCGACGATCTGGCAGCTGACGTAGACGACCAGGTCCTCGTCGCGCGGTTCCGCCAGACACGCGTGCGGTTCCATCGGCATCGAGAGCTCGTACGGCGTCGTGTACTCCTGGTCGAGCTTGACCGCCGCGCTGTCGAAACCGGCATCGAAATCGCCGACCGCGGTGTCGGTAGGGAGACCGGCGTTGACCACTTTCGGGATGTACACCTCGTCTTCCTGCTCGGCAAAGTTGAAACGTCCGTGTTCGCCGGCGTATTCGACGTCGACCAGACCGGCGGCCGCTCGGGCCTGTTCGAGGGCCGTGGCGACGACGAATGCCACCGGCTCGCCGTAATAGTGGATGTCGGGGCCGGTCAGTACCGGCTGGGCGCGCCAGTATTCGAACGGAACGGACTCGTCACGGACACCCTGCGCGGGGGCATTGTGATAGGTCATCACCATCTTTACGCCGGGTGCGCGTTCGGCGCTCTCGGTGTCGATCCGGGTGATGCGGCCTTTGCCGATCGTCGCGCCGACGATGAACCCGTAGAGAGGTTGGCCGGCCCCCCACTGCTCGTAGGCGTAGGTGGCCCGGCCTGCGACCTTCAACGGGCCGTCGACGCGGTTCAGAGCTTGCCCGATCATCTCGTCTCCTCAGCTCGCCCGGGCCGCTTGCGCCAGCGTGCGGCACAGCGTGCGCCTGGCCAGCTCGATCTTGAAGTCGTTGTGCCCCTGCCCCACGGCGTCGCGCATCGCGGCCTCGGCGGCGGCGCGATAGGTGGCCATCGTGGCGGGACGGCCGGTCAACGCGGCCTCCGCCTCGATGGACCGCCAGGGCTTGTGCGCCACACCGCCGAAAGCCACCCGCGCCTCACCGATCGCTCCCTGGTCGGTCGAGACGACAGCCGCCACGGAGACCAGCGCGAACTCGTACGACGCCCGGTCCCGCACCTTGCGGTAGATCTGCCGGCCCGCCGGGGGCGGGGGAAGGAGCGCGCTCGTGATCATCTCGCCAGGACGCAGCACGGTCTCGATGTGCGGCGTATGGCCCGGCAGCCGGTAGAAGTCCGCGATGCCGACGCGGCGTACCGACCCGTCGGCGTCGAGCAGCTCGATCTCCGCCTCCAGCACGGTCATCGCGACGGCCATGTCCGAGGGGTGGGTGGCGATGCAGGAGTCGCTGGCGCCGAGGACGGCGTGAATCCGGTTGAACCCGCCGATCGCCGAGCATCCGGAACCGGGATCGCGTTTGTTGCAGCCCGCAGCCGTGTCGTAGAAGTAGGGGCAGCGAGTGCGCTGCAGCAGATTTCCCCCGGTGGACGCCTTGTTGCGCAGCTGGCCCGAGGCGCCGGCCACCAGTGCCTCCGACAGCACCGGGTAGCGGGTACGCACTCGGGAGTCGGCGGCCACATCGGAATTCGCCGCCTGGGCCCCGATACGCAGTCCGCCGTCCGGGAGCTCCTCGATGTCCCGCAACGGAAGCCGGCTGATGTCGACCAGATGGCTGGGCTTCTCGATGTCGAGCTTCATCAGGTCGAGCAGATTGGTGCCGCCGCTGATGAACTTCGCGCCGGTCCTGGACACCGCCGCGACGGCGGCCTGTGCGTCCGTCGCTCGCTCGTACGTGAAGGATCTCATTCCGGGTCTCCCACAGCGATGCCACGGATGGCCGCGACGATGTTCGGATAGGCGGCGCACCGACAGATGTTGCCGCTCATCCGCTCGCGGATCTCCTCATCGGTCAACGCGATCCGCGTCGAGGTCACGTCAGCGGTGGCGTGGCTGGGCCAGCCCGCCTCCACCTCGGCGATCATGCCGACGGCCGAACAGATCTGGCCGGGAGTGCAGTAGCCGCATTGGAAGCCGTCACGCTCGACGAAGGCGCGTTGCATGGGGTGCAGGCCATCGGGATGGCCCAGGCCTTCGATCGTCACGATCTCGTCGTCCTCATGCATCACGGCGAGCGTCAAACAGGAGTTGACGCGCCGGCCGTTGATCAGCACCGTGCAGGCGCCGCACTGCCCGTGATCACACCCCTTCTTGGTCCCGCTCAGGCGCAGGTGCTCGCGCAGCGCGTCGAGCAGCGAGGTCCGTGGATCGACCTCGAGCCGCCGCACCTGATCGTTGACGTTCAACTCGATCGCCGAGAGCTGGGCCGTCTCGCCCTGGCTCCGCCCTGCGGCGCCCGTATCCGAATCACTCACCACAGCCCGCCTTCCTCGCTGAGTGCGGGTGTCACCCTGGACATGCGTCGCCACTGTGGGGCGCACTCCTCCTCAAGATCTCGCAGAAACCGATGCACCGCTCGCCGGAGGGCGCTCGACCGCGCCCGCCTCACTCGACCGGGCGCTTCTGCGCGGCAGCCCGGCGCGCATCCCGCGCGGCCAGCCTGCGAACCGGCGCCGGGTGGCGGACGCGGGCCCGCGTCGTGTCTGTGCAGGAGGTCTCGGGGAAATCTTGAGGAAGCCCCTGTGACACGCGTCATCGGCGACGTAGCGTCCGTAAGGCCTGTAGATCGTGAACGAAGGCCTGTAGATCGTGTTCGGCCAGTGGGAAGGGGCCTTGTCCATGGAGCCGCAATCAGCCGACCCCGTCGTCGACCTGCTCACCTCGCCCGGCGCCCCCTTCGCCGTCGTGCGGAGCGAGAGCGGTGGGCTCGAGTACGCCGACGGGCCGCGGACCCTGCGTGAGTTCGTCGAGACGACCTGGGCCTTCGGGGACACGCCCTTTCTGATCGCCGGGAGTGGGCGGCTCAGCTACGGGGAGTTCTTCGCCGAGGCCTGCGCGCTCGCCCGTCGGTTCGTCGACGTGTACGGGCTGCGGCCCGGTGACCGTGCCGTGGTCGCCATGCGCAACCACCCCGAGTGGCAGATCGCCTTCTGGGCCGCCCAGTTGGCGGGCCTCGTCGCCGTTCCGCTCAATGCCTGGTGGACCGCCGACGAGTTCGCCTACGCCCTCGACGACTGTGAGCCGGGCGTGCTCCTCGTCGACGGCGAGCGGCTGGAGCGCGTCGAGCCGTGGTTGGCCCGGAAGGGCGGGCCGCGGCCGTGGACCCTTGTCTTTCACCATGACGGCGACCTCCCCGGCGACCGCTTCGAGCGGTACGAGGACCTGCCCGCCGCCGATCCCTCGCTCGGGCCGCCCGATGCCGACGTTCAGCCCGACGACGACGCCACCATCATTTACACCTCCGGGACCACCGGGCGGCCCAAGGGCGCCGTCGCCACGCACCGGGCGCATGTCGGGGCGATCGCCAACCCCCGCTATTTCGCGGCCGTTTCGGCCTTGCGGCGCGGGCAGATTCCCGGGCAGGGGCCCACGCCCGTCGCGCTGCTCACCTTCCCCTTCTTCCATGTCGCCGCGTTCACCGGCTTCTACGCGGCGATGGCGGCCGGCGGCACCCTCGTCCTGCTGCGCAAGTGGGACGCGGCCAAGGCGCTCCAGGCGATCGGGGAGCACGGGATCACCAACTACGGCGGTGTGCCGGCGACCGCGCTGCAACTGCTGGACGCCGCCGAGGCCGCGGGTGACGACATGCCGACGCTCGCCATGTTCAACACCGGAGGCGCCGCCGCGCCGCCCGACCTCGTGGCCCGGCTCACCGCCCGGTTCGGGGAGCGCGTGGAGCCCCGTAACGGATACGGGCTGACCGAGACGCTCGGCGGCGTCACCGCCAACTTCGGCGCGGAGTACCGGGCCCACCCGGAGAGCGTGGGCAGGCCCGCGCCCGCCGTGGAGGTGCGGATCGCCGGGCCCGGCGGCGAGGCTGTCGCCGACGGTGAGGTGGGGGAGCTGTGGCTGCGCGGGCAGTCGGTGATCCGCGGTTACTGGCGTGACGAGGCGGCGACGGCCGCGGCGTTCGCGCCGGGCGGCTGGTTCAGGACCGGGGATCTGGCGACGCTGCGGGACGGGCGGGTCAGCGTGGTCGACCGGATCAAGGACATGGTGATCCGGGGCGGCGAGAACGTGTACTGCGTGGAGGTGGAGGCCGTCCTGCACGACCATCCGGACGTGCTCGACGCGGCGGTGCTCGGCGTGCCGCACCCGGTGCTCGGCGAGGAGGTCGCCGCGGTCGTTCAGGTGCGGCCCGGGTCGGAGCTGGACGCCGACGCGGTCAGGGCACACGTCGCCAAGTCGCTCGCCGCGTTCAAGGTGCCGGCGCACGTGCTCCTGCGGGATGCCCCGCTCCCGCGCAACGCGACCGGCAAGCTCCTGAAGCGGGAGCTGCGCGGACCGGTGGGGGAGGCCGTCCACCCGGCGGGTACTACCCCGGCCGGCTCTGCCTAGGCAACGTCACTTCCGCGTGACCAGCACCCGATAGTCCCCCTTCTGGTCCGCCGCCGCGACCTTGATCTTCACCCCTGTCTTGGGGTCCTTGAAGGTCTCGCCCGGGGTGAACGCGGCGTCGGAGAGTTCCGCGTGGACGTTCGGGCTGCGGGTGCAGCCGCCGCTGTCCTTGGTGGCGTCCTCGACGGTGATCGGGCCGAGGCCGGTGTCGACGTCGGCGTTGACCCGGTAGATGAGGACGCCGGGCCGGCACACCGCCTCGTCGTTGCCCTCGCGCGTGCGGACCTCGATCGCGAACCCCGTCTTCGCGGTGAGCGGTACGAAGATGAGCTTCGGGCCGCCCTTGACGCCGAGCGGGGACAGGGTGTGCTCGCTCGTGCCGTGCGCCGACGCGCAGCTGACCTGGTCGTCGCCGAGCCAGCCCAGCTTCCACTTGTGCCAGCCGAGGAGGTCGTTGCCGGCGCCCCAGTCCTCGCTCATGATGTCCCAGTGGCCGACGGCGCCGCCGCCGTCCTGGGTGTAGAGGTCGGGCAGGCCGAAGGTGTGGCCGTTCTCGTGGGGCAGTACGCGGTAGCCGGTCTCGGCGTACGAGCCCGAGCCGTCGTCCTGGCGGCTGTACACGAACGACGCGTTGGCGACGTGGACGCCGTCGGCGACCGGCGCCTCGTGGTTGCCGGCGAACGTCACGGACAGCACGGTGTCCAGGGCGGAGGGGCCCGCGTTCGGGGTGACCAGGATGTTGATCAGGTCGTAGTCGCGGAAGTCCACGTCCGGGTCGGCCTTGGCCACGATGTCGTCGACCAGGTCGCGGTAGCCGGGGTCGAAAGGGGCGCCCCGTGCTATCCCGTACTCGGCGAACGTCTTCGGCATGCGCAGCCAGTGCCTGATCGGCGACTCCGGGCGGTAGTCGAGCTTCCCGTACGAGCCGGTGCGGAACCAGTCCTTGGTCTGCGGGAAGAACTCGCCGAGGCGGTCGAGCGCGGTGCCCTGGCCGGGGGCGTCGGAGAAGTCGACCATGAGGTTCAGGGCGTGGACGGTGCCCGTGGAGCGGGCGTAACCCGGCTGTGTGGGCATGCCTTCCGACATCTGTACGCCCAGTGCGCCCTGGATCATGCAGGGGCTCAGCGCGGCCGGCCGGGACAGGGACGCGGAGCCCGAACCGGACGGGGACGGGGACTGTTCTATGAGGCGGCCCGTACTCGCAGACGTGGTGACGGCGAGGGCCACTGCGGTGAGCCCCGCGAGCCCCGCGCTGCGCCGGGCCCTGCGTATGCGCTGCCGCAATGAGATCGCCTCACCCTCGGTCCCCGGCAGTCCCGGGAGCGGGCTGCGTCCTTCGATCACCCTGTGACGGGGTGTGCCGGGCCGCTCGTTGAGTGCGCCGATCGTGGGTTTTTCGGCAGTGTGGCTCAGGTCACACGAATGGCGGGAAATAACCGGGGAGGCCTTCCCCGTTTAGGCCTGTGTCCGCAAGAAACGGGGACTCACTCCCCGGAACGAGCAGACCACGGAGAATGACCGCAACGTCCGCCGGAAGGAGCCAGAACCGTGAGTGCCGCAGCCACCACCACCGCACCCGCGACGGGGAAGCGCGTGCCCAAGCCGCGCGCCGACGCCCTGCGCAACCGGGAGCGGATCGTCGCTGCCGCTCGCGAGATGGTCGTCGAGTTCGGCGCCGAGGTGCCGATCGACGAGATCGCCCGCCGCGCGGGCGTCGGAAACGCCACGGTCTACCGGCACTTCGCGGACCGCGCCGACCTGCTCCGGCACGTCGTCCTCTCCGTCATGGACAGCGTCACCGAACACGCCGAACGGGCGCTCGCCGTCGCGGACGCCGACCCGGACGCCTCCTTCGGAGCGCTGCGCACGTTCGTGCACGCGGCCGCGGACGAGCGGATCGGCGCCCTGTGCCCGATGCTCACGGCCGGCTTCGACAAGGACCATCCCGATCTGCTGGCCGCCCGCGACCGGCTCGAGGCCGGCACCGAGGGCCTCATGGAGCGGGCCCGCGCGGCCGGGCAGCTGCGCACCGACATCGCCGTCGGAGATCTGATGGTCGCCCTCTCCCAGCTCACCAGGCCCCTGCCCGGCATCGCCTGCCTGGACATCGACCGCTTCGTCCACCGCCATCTGCAGCTGTTCCTCGACGGCCTGATGGCACCGGCCCGCTCGGAGCTTCCGGGTGCGCCCGCGACTCTGGAGGACCTCCGGCAGGCCTGATCCACCCACGCCCCGCCGCCGCCGGCTCGCCGGCGGAGCCCACAGACATCTTCAGCAGCTTCCGTAACACCCGATATTTCACGCTTATTCGACACTTGGAGTGCCGTCGTGGCTACCCCCTTGCCAAAAATAGATCTGCCCAAGGCAGACCCCATGCGCTGGAAGGCACTCGTCTTCATCGCACTCGCCCAGCTGATGGTCGTGCTCGACGCGACCATCGTGAACATCGCCCTGCCGTGGGCCCAGCAGGACCTCGGCATCTCCGACGGAAACAAGCAGTGGGTCATCACGGCCTACGCGCTCGCCTTCGGCGGACTGCTCCTGTTCGGCGGCCGCATCGCCGACATGTGGGGCCGTAAGCGGACCTTCGTCACCGGCCTGCTCGGCTTCGCCTTCGCGTCCGCGCTCGGCGGTGCGGCCCAGGGCGAGGCCATGATGCTCGGCGCCCGCGCCCTCCAGGGCGTGTTCGGCGCGCTGCTCGCGCCCGCCGCGCTCTCCCTGCTCGCGGTGATGTTCACCGACGCCAAGGAGCGCGCCAAGGCGTTCGGCATCTACGGTGCGATCGCCGGTGGCGGTGGCGCCGTCGGCCTGATCCTCGGCGGCTTCCTCACCGAGTACCTGGACTGGCGCTGGACGTTCTTCGTCAACATCCCGTTCGCGATCATCGCGGCCGCGGGTGCCTACTTCGTCATCCGTGAGCCGGCCGGTTCCCGTAACCGCTCGTCGCTCGACATCCCGGGCGTCGTCCTGTCGACCCTCGGCCTGGTCTCCCTGGTCTACGGCTTCACGCGCGCCGAGTCCAACGGCTGGTCCGACGCCATGACGGTCGGCCTGTTCGTGGCCTCCGCCGTGCTGCTGCTCGGGTTCGTCTTCACCGAGTCCAAGGTCCGCTCGCCGCTGCTGCCGCTGCGCGTCCTGCTCGACCGCAACCGCGGCGGCGTCTACATGTCGCTCGGTCTCGCCGTCATCTCGATGTTCGGCCTGTTCCTCTTCCTGACGTACTACCTCCAGGTCGTCCGCGGCTACTCGCCGGTGACCACCGGCTTCGCGTTCCTGCCGATGATCGTCGGCATGATCACGGGCTCCACGCAGATCGGCGCCCGGCTGATGACGCGGGTCCCCCCGCGGCTGCTCATGGGCCCCGGCTTCCTGGTCGCGGCGCTCGGCATGCTGCTCCTGACGCAGCTGGAGATCGACTCCTCGTACCCGTTCCTGATCCTGCCGGCGCAGCTGCTGCTGGGCCTCGGCATGGGTACGGCGTTCATGCCCGCCATGTCCCTGGCCACGCACGGTGTCGAGCCGCGTGACGCCGGTGTCGCCTCCGCGATGGTCAACACCTCGCAGCAGGTCGGCGGCGCGATCGGCACGGCCCTGCTGAACACGATCGCCGCGTCGGCGACCACCGCCTACGTCGCCTCGCACGCGGCCGGAGCCACCAACGCCAAGCTCCTCCAGGCGCAGGCCATGGTGAACGGTTACACCCACGCCATCTGGTGGGCCGTCGGCATCCTGGCCGCGGCGGCCACGATCGCCCTCACCCTCATCAACACGGGTGTCCCGGGCAGCGCCGCCCCGAAGGCCTCCGGTTCCACGGAGGACGCGCAGGACGAGGTGCAGATCCCGGTGATCGCGCACTGACCCGTATCAGCCCCGAAGCAGATTCAGGGCACTACCGGAGCCAGGGGAGATCCGCCCCCGCCTCCTTCGGCTGAAGTCCCTCGGCGACGATCCTCATGATCTCGCCGAGGGACTTCTGCTGTTCCGGGGAGAGCCGGTCGAAGAGCGCCTGCCGCACGGCGGTGACATGACCGGGCGCCGTCCGCGACAGGACCTCGTACCCCGCGTCCGTGAGGCACGCCAGCTGGCCGCGCTTGTCGGACGGGCAGTCCTCGCGCCGCACCCACCCGTTCTTCTCCAGGCGCGCGATGGCGTGCGAGAGACGGGAACGGGTGATCTTCGCGTTCATGGCCAGCTCGGTCATGCGCAGGCGGCGGCGCGGCGCCTCGGAGAGCTGGACGAGCAGCCCGTAGTAGATGTGCGGCATGCCCGCGTCCCGCTGGAGCTGGCGGTCGAGGTGGTCCTCCAGCAGCGTGGTCGCATGGAGATACGCCTGCCAGGTGCGCTGCTCCTCGTCCGTGAGCCAGCGAGGGGCTTGGGTGGGTGCCGTCGTCATGGGGTCCACTGTACGTACCTCCTTCTTGAATATTAAACAATCGAGTACTACTCTGTTGGTACAGCTTGAGACTTCAAGTAAATCGTTCCGGGGTCCCGTCGTCCAGGAGTGCCGCCATGTGTATGCCCGCTCTCTACCTCAGCCACGGCGCGCCGCCGCTCGCCGACGACGACCTGTGGACCGGTCAGCTCGCCGCGTGGTCGGCCGAACTGCCGCGCCCCAGGGCCGTCCTGATGGTCTCCGCGCACTGGGAGGAGGCCCCGCTCGCCCTCGGCGCCACCGAGACGGTGCCGCTCGTCTACGACTTCTGGGGCTTCCCCGAGCACTACTACCAGGTGCGGTACGAGGCCCCTGGGGCCCCCGAACTGGCCGATTCCGTACGGAAATTGCTGCACGGCCCCGGCGCCCCGGTCCAGGACATCCCGGACCGTGGCCTCGACCACGGGGCGTACGTCCCGCTCGTCGAGATGTACCCCGGAGCCGACATCCCGGTCCTGCAGATCTCCATGCCGACGCTCGACCCGCAGAAGCTGATGGACATCGGGCGCAAGCTCGCGCCGCTGCGGGACGAGGGGGTCCTGATCGTCGGCTCGGGTTTCTTCACGCACAACCTCGCCGCGCTGCGGCAGGGCGGGATCCCGGCCTGGTCCGCCGAGTTCGACGACTGGGGGCACCGCGCCCTGGAGAGCGGCGACGTGGACGCCCTGCTCGACTTCACCCACAAGTCCCCGGCCGGGCATCTCGCCCACCCGCGCACGGAGCACTTCGCCCCTCTGTTCGTGACGATGGGGGCGGCCGACGCCTTCGGCGGGCTGGATGGGCAGCGGAGCGTCATTGACGGGTTCTGGATGGGGCTGGCCAAGCGGTCGGTGCAGTTCGGCTAGGTGCCGCTCGGTCAGGTGCCGCTGTTGACCGGGCGCTCGTACCAGGCCACGTCCCAGTAGCGGCCGAACTTGCGGCCGACCTCGCGGTACGTGCCCACGTAGGTGAAGCCGAAGCGGGTGTGCAGGCGGTCCGAGGCCTCGTTCGGCTGGGTGATGCCCGCGTACGCGCGGTGGACGTCCTCGCCCGCGAGCGCCTCGAAGAGCGCCTTGTAGAGCAGGGTGCCGATGCCGCGGCCGCCCGCGTCGGGCGTGCAGTAGACGCTGACCTCCACCGAGGTGTCGTACGCCGCCTTCGCGCGGAAGGGGCCCGAGGTCGCGTAGCCGAGGATGCGGCCGGAATCGCGCTCCTGGGCAACCAGCAGCAGGTGCCGGCCGTCTTCAAGGTGGGAGAGCAGCCAAGGACGGCGCTCCTGCGGGGTGAAGACAGCCGTGTCAAAGGTGATCGGCGTCTCACGCACATAGTGGTTGTAGAGGGCGGTGAGGGCGTCGAGATCGGTTTCGGCGCCGGGCCTGACCAGCACTTCTGTGGACTCCGTCACGCTGAGGACCTCCCCGTATCCGGCCGATCGCGGCACAGGGTACTGCATGATCACGAAAATCGATGGGCACCTTGGGAATTCTGTCCGGATTCCAGTCGTTGTTTCCATCGGATGCAGGGCACCCGGGAGGGTGTGCCTGGCACCACAGGACCACAGGACCTGTCCACCGCAGGCCCCCGCCCACCATCGCAAGGGAGCACGCATGGCAACCCGTGCCGTCGCCCGTCGTAAGTCCGCCGCCTCCGGCGAGACCGACGGCGCACGCAGTGTTCGCGCCGTAGGCGGCGAGATCGCCGACCGCGACCTGGTCGGCATGTACCTCGACGAGATCGCGCGTACGCCGCTGCTGGACGCCGCCAAGGAAGTCGAACTTTCCCAGACCATCGAGGCGGGCGTGTACGCCCGGCAGATCCTCGACGGCGAGGCGGAGAGCGAAGCCGCGGGCAAGGCGTCCCGCGAGGAGCTCGAAGCGCTCGTCGCCGCGGGTGAGCGGGCCAAGGACGTCTTCATCAAGTCCAATCTGCGCCTGGTCGTGGCCGTCGCGCGCCGCTACCCGAGGAGCGGTCTCCCGCTCCTCGACCTCATCCAGGAGGGGAACGCGGGCCTGGTGCGCGCGGTCGAGAAGTTCGACTACCGCAAGGGCTTCAAGTTCTCCACGTACGCGACGTGGTGGATCCGGCAGGCCATCACGCGCTCGATAGCCGACCAGTCGCGCACGATCCGGCTCCCCGTCCACCTGGTGGAGGAGCTGGGCCGCATCCGGCGCGTGCAGCGCGAGTTCAACCGGAAGAACGGGCGGGACCCCGAGCCCGAGGAGATCGCCGCCGAGCTCGACTCCAAGCCCGCTCGCGTCGTCGACGTCCTGGACTGGGCCCGCGACCCGGTCTCGCTGAACATGCCGGTGGACGACGAGGGCGATACCCAGTTCGGTGACCTTCTGGAGGACACGTCCGCGGTGTCGCCCGAGCAGTCCGTCCTCACGCTGCTGCGCAGCGAGGAGCTGGACGACCTCATCGGCCGCCTCGACCAGCGCACGGCGTCCATCATCAAGATGCGGTACGGGATCGACGACGGCCGTGAGCGCACGCTCACGGAGGTCGGCAAGGAGCACGGGCTGACGCGCGAGCGGATCCGGCAGATCGAGAAGCACGCGCTTCTTGAGCTGAAGAAGCTGGCTCGGGACACCGGGTTCGATGCCGCCGCGTGAGGTTCCGGGGGCGCTGCCCCCGGCCCCCGCGCTCCCTGTCCTCAAGCGCCGGACGGGCTGGATTTCACCGGCCCGTCCGTAGCGCGGGCGAGACGACTGCTCAACTCCCTGAGATAGTCCGCCAGTTGGTCAGGCCCGTGCACCGTGAACTCGCAGTCCACCAGCGCGAGCCGCAGCGCCAGCCACTCCACCGAGTCGGTCGCCGTCGCGCGCAGCCGGCACGTTCCGTCGGGCTGCGCCTCGGGTGCGCCGAGCGCCGAGGGCAGCCGCGCCACCACGAAGTCCGCCGGCGCTTCGAACGTCACATCGATGTCGTACGAGGGCCGGCCGCGCCCCGACATGGAGCGCCGCAGATACTCCGCCGCGTCCCCCGTCGGCAGCTCCCGCGGAGCGAACCGCGCACCCGTGGCGAACGGCTCCGCGACCCGGTCCACGCGGAAGGTGCGCCAGTCGTCCCGGTCTATGTCGTACGCCACCAGATACCAGCGCCGCCCCGTCGACACCATCCGGTACGGCTCCGTCAGACGGCGTGACTCGGTGCCGTCGCCCGAGCGGTAGCGGAACCGCAGCCGCTCCTGCCCCGCCGTCGCCGACGCGAGGACCGTGAGCGTCTCCGTCGCGATGGACGCCCCGTCCCCGCCGGTCAGCGGCATCGTGGCGGCCTGGAGCGTGGAGACCCGGTGCCGCAGGCGCGAGGGCAGCACCTGCTCCAGCTTGGCGAGGGCCCGTACGGACGCCTCCTCCACGCCCTCGACGGCGTGCCCCGCCCCGGCCCGCAGACCGACCGCGATCGCCACCGCCTCCTCGTCGTCCAGGACCAGCGGCGGCAGCGCCTTGCCCGCGACCAGGCGGTAACCGCCCTCCGCGCCCATCGACGCCTGCACGGGATAGCCGAGATCACGCAGCCGGTCCACGTCCCGGCGCACCGTGCGCCGCGAGACGCTCAGGCGCGCGGCGAGCTCGCCGCCGGGCCACTCGCGCGGGGTCTGGAGCAGGGAGAGCAGTTGAAGCAGCCGGGCCGGGGTGTCGGTGGTCATGGTGCGTCCCCTCTCGTTCGCGTCCCGTTGTCGTGTCCGTCCCGCTCGCGGCGCCCTCGCTTGTGGCTTTCGCGGCGCATTCGTTATCGGGAGATTCCAGGGTGCGCGCCATCTAGGACACGGTGTGACCTACATGGCTCCTAGTCTCCCCGTATGACTTCACCCGTGACCACCCCCGACAGGCGACGCTGGTTCGCCCTGGCCATCGTGATGACCGCAGCCTTCATGGACCTGGTCGACGTCACGATCGTCAACATCGCGATCCCGTCCATCCAGCGCGACGCGGGCGCCACCGTGAGCCAGATCCAGTGGATCACCGCCGGATACGCGCTGGCGTTCGCCGCGGGCCTGATCACCGGCGGGCGGCTCGGCGACATCTACGGCCGCAAGCGGCTCTTCCTGATAGGGATCGCCGGCTTCACGCTCGCCTCGGCGCTCTGCGGCTTCGCCGCGAACCCCGAGATGCTGGTCGCCTCGCGCATCCTCCAGGGCGGCATGGCCGCGATGATGGTGCCGCAGGTCCTGTCGATCGTGCACGCCACGTTCCCTGCGGAGGAGCGCGGCAAGGTCTTCGGCCTCTTCGGCATGATCGTCGGCCTGGGCGCGGTCTCGGGCCCACTGCTCGGCGCGCTGCTCACCGAGTGGAACCTGTTCGGTCTCGAATGGCGCCCGATCTTCCTGATCAACCTGCCGGTCGGCATCGCCGGACTGCTCCTCGGCCGCAAGTTCATCAGCGAGTCCAAGGCGCCCCGCGCGCTCAAGCTCGACCTCGTCGGCGTCGTGCTGGTCACGCTCGGCCTGCTCATGCTGATCTACCCGCTGACGCGTGGCCGCGAGCTTGGCTGGCCCGTGTGGGGCCACGTCGTGATGGGCTCCAGCGTCCTCGTCTTCGGCGCGCTCGTCGCGTACGAGAAGTACAAGACGCGGCGCGACGGTTCGCCGCTGATCGAGCTGTCGCTGTTCAAGGTGAAGAGCTTCGCGGCCGGTATCGCCGTGCAGGTCGTCTTCGGTGTCGCGCTCGGCGTGTTCTTCCTGGTGTGGACGATGTACATGCAGGTCGGCCTCGGGTGGACGGCGCTGCACGCGGGCCTGACCGGCGTGCCGTTCTCCATCGCCGTGTCGGCGGCGGCCGGAATCTCCGTACAGAAGCTCGTGCCGAAGTTCGGGCGCAAGGTGCTCCAGACCGGCGCGCTGGCGATGATGACCGGGGTGCTGATCTACATCTGGGAGGCCGGGCGTTACGGCGCCGGGATCACGTCCTGGCAGATGGCGCTGCCGCTCGTCGTGATGGGCGTCGGCATGGGCCTCATCGTCGCCCCGCTGACCGACGCGGTGCTCTCCGACGTGCCGCGCGAGCACGCCGGTTCGGCGTCCGGGCTGATCAACACCACGCAGCAGATGGGTACGGCACTCGGGCTCGGCCTCGTCTCCGTGGTGTTCTTCGGGACGATCGGCGACCACCTCGCGCCGACCGAGGTCGGGCAGGCGTTCACCGACGCGTTCAGCAACTCGCTGTGGTACGTCGTCGGCGTGCTCGCCGTGATCTTCCTGCTGATGTTCGCGCTGCCGGGGCGGCCCGCGCAGCACGTCGAGGGGGGCGCGCAGGACGCGGACCCGACAGCCGGACCGGTGGAGAAGGCGCCGGAACTGGTCTAGTTCCCGCGGGACTTCGAGTGGGCGGGCCCTCGCGCTGCGGCGCGGGGGCCCGCCCGTCTGCCGTTCAGTTCGCCGAGCGGATCTCCGCGCGGCTCGCCGTCGTGTCCAGGGTCTGGAGCACCTCGCGCGGATCGCCGCCCCGGACGACCGCCGAGCCGATGTCCTCGCGGATCGCGGCCCGCACGTCGGGCCAGGACGCCTGGTTCACCGGCTGGAACTCCGCCCGCGGCATCTGGTCGATGAACTTCCACAGCGGGCGCTGCGCGGAGTCGGAGCGCAGGGAGTCCGACGCGGAGGCCGTCACGGGCAGCGCCGCCTGGCCGCCCCCGTACGTCCTGGCCGACTTACGGCTGTAGAGGTACGTCAGGAACTCGCCGCACTCGGCCTTGTGGCCGTTCTGGTTGAACGCGAGCAGCCAGTCGCTCAGCCCGACCGGCGCCGCCGCGCCCCCGTCCCGCTGCGGGAACGCCGCGTGCGCGTAGGGGACCTTCGCCCGGTCGGCGGCGCCCAACAGGACCGGGTGGGCGATCATCATGCCGATCTGCCCGCGCAGGAACTGCTCGTAGGCGGCCGTCCGGTCGAGGAGCTGCGGCGCGGCGCCCGCCAGGCCCTCGCCGACGAGGCGGTCGCGCAGCCAGGTCAGCGTCTCGATGTTGCTGGTGGTCGCGAAGTCGTAGCCGGTGACGCCCGCGTAGGTGCCGCCGCCGGCCAGCAGCCAGGCGAGAGCCTCGTCCTCGGCGGCCTCAGGGCCGAGCTGGAGCCCGTACGGAGTCCTCACGCCGATCGTCCTCAACGCCTTTGCCACGGCATGCAGTTCGTCCCACGAGGTGGGCGCCGAGACGCCCACCCGCTCGAACAGCTTCGTGTTGTAGAAGAGGCGCGGCGTGCTCGCCATGAACGGGATGCCGTACTGGACGTAGTGGGCCGTGCCCGCCTGCGCGAACGACTGCGTGAAGTCGGCCTGCGTGGGGATGTCGAAGAGCTCGGACACCGGGTAGAGCTTGCGCTGGTCGGCGAACGTCGCGAAGACGTTGGACTGCGCGATGTCCGGCGCCTCGCCGTCCTTCACCCGCTGGGCGAGGGTCCGGTCCAGCTTGGCGAACGGGATCCGCTCCACATGGACCGTGACGTCCGGCTTCACCTTCTTGTACGCCTTGACGACCTGGTCCCACTGGTCGCCGATCGAGGACCCGACGCTCTGGTCGTAGCTCGCCACCATCAGCTTGAGGGTGGCCTTCGACGAGCCGGAACCGCAGCCGCTGAGCCCGTAGGCCGCGGCGCCGGTGAGCCCGGCCGCCTGAAGAAGGAAACGTCGCCGCCGCACTGCTCTTCGCCCACCCCTTGGTTGCACGCCAGGTCGGTGGCAGATTCTGCCACATAGGCATACCATGACTTCATGCCCGGTAGCTCTACGACTGAGACGCTGACGGAACGACGCAAGGCCGCCACGCGCCTCGACATCGCCCGCACGGCGGCGGCGCTCTTCGTGGGGGACGGCCTGCGCGCCACCCGCGCCGAGGACATCGCCCGCGCGGCGGGGGTCGCCCCGCGCACCTTCTACCGCTACTTCGCGACCAAGGAGGAAGCGGTCGCCCCGCTCTTCGCCGCGGGAGCCCAGCAGTGGGCGGAGGCCGTTCGCGACGCCCCGGCCGCACTGTCCGTGCCCGAGGCGCTGCGGCACGCGGTCGCTCAATCGCTCACCGCGGACGACGCGGCGAACGTGGAATCCCTGGAGTGGGTCAGGTCCCTGCTGCGCATGGCGGCGGAGAGCCCGGCACTGCAAGCGGTGTGGGGCACCGCCTGCCACGCGTCGGAGGCGACGCTGCTCGCGGTGCTTGTGGAGCGGGTGGGGGCGGTCGCTTCGGGTGACTCTGGTGGCGCTGGTGGCGCTGGTGGCGCTGGTGATTCCGGTGATGCCGGTGGTTCCGGTGGTGTCGGTGCTCCCGATGGCTCTGGCGCTTCTCAGGCCCCCGCCTCGCTCGCCCTGCGCATGGCCGCCGGGGTCGCCTGCACGGCCATTCGCGTAGGCGTGGAGACCTGGGCCGCGAGCGACGCCCCGGCGGACGGCGAGCTCGGGCCCGCGGCGCTCGCCGCGCGCTGCCTCGCGTCGCTGGGCGACTTCCCGTGGGCCCCCGCCTGACCCTCCGTGCACGTCCGCACCCCTCGAACTCCCTTGTTCCACCCTCGACTTCCTCTGGAGCAACGATGAACAACCTCACCGGCAAGACCGTCCTCGTCACCGGGGGAGCCCGCGGCATCGGCGCCGAGATCGCGCGCCGCGCCGTCGAGGCCGGTGCCAACGTCGTCGTCACCGATGTCCTGGAGGACGAGGGCAAGGCCCTCGTCGCCGAGCTCGGCGACCGCGCCCGCTTCATGCGGCACGACGTGACGTCGGAGGAGGACTGGACGGCCGCCGCCGCGTTCGCCGCCGCCGAGTTCGGCGGGATCGACGGCCTGGTCAACAACGCGGGCATCTCCACCGGCCAGCCCCTGGAGACGGAGACCGTCGAGCACTTCCGCAAGGTCCTCGACATCAACCTCACCGGCGTCTTCATCGGCATGAAGACGGCCATCAACGCGATGAAGGACAACGGCGGCGGCTCCATCGTCAACATCTCCTCCGCCGCCGGCCTCATGGGCCTCGCCCTCACCGGCTCCTACGGCGCCTCCAAGTGGGGCGTGCGCGGCCTGACCAAGCTCGCCGCGGTGGAGCAGGGCACGGCGAAGATCCGCGTGAACTCCGTCCACCCCGGCATGATCTACACCCCGATGACGGCCCAGCTCGGCATCCAGCAGGGCGACGGGGGCTACCCGAACACCCCGATGGGCCGCGTCGGCGAGGCGGACGAGATCGCCAAGGCGGCCGTGTTCCTGCTCTCGGACGACTCCTCGTACGTCACCGGCGCCGAGCTCGCCGTGGACGGCGGCTGGACCACGGGACCGACGGTCAAGTACGTGATGGGTCAGTAGGCGCCCCAGGCACCCCGAAGGGCCCGGTTCTCCGCGGGGAGGCCGGGTCCTTTTGTCTACTCGCCGAATACGGGCAGGGTCACTTCGCCCGAACCATATTACCCGGGCCGAATGTCGTTCAGACTGTCGACGATAATTACGGACGGCGGCTGCGCGGGCGCAGGCACCTGAACAAGAATGGGGACATAGGCTATATCGCCGTGCCTGAACTCGGCCTTCGCTGAAAATCGGTAGCATACGACCGCGTTCGGACTGCTGCGTGTCGCATAGCACTGAAGCGTCGACTTCGTCGGCGCAGCCTGCGATTTCTGTGGCAGGGAGCCTGATTCACTCGCTGCTGCACCCCATTCACCGAGCGCCAAACAGCAGGTGGCTGCAGCGACAATGCTGACACTCCGCAATGCTGCCTTCTTCATCCTCATCACCCCGAAAGCTGCGAGTGAACTGAGTCGTTCTATCGTCGCATGCCGGCAAGAGGCGCGCGAGGCGCTTCGGGTCCGTAGCGCGTGAAAGTGCGCGTGAAAGGCAGTCAAGGATTTTGACTTGATTTTGGTCCCGCTGCACGGCGCTCCCGGAAACCGCCGACGTCGGATGCCGACAGTCACGGAATCCGTCACAGACTGCACGACCTTCAGTAAGGATCTTCAGCATGCGCACCGGTCGGGTGACGGCCGTGGGCAGGTTGCAGGCGAGGCCTTCGGGCAGCGTTTCAAGATGCCTGAGATCTCAACTGCTGCAGCTGGAGGCCTCGTTGGCTGTCTGTCCTGCCGCATCGCCGAGTGCGCGGCGGGCGGGGCGGGTGACGCGGCCGCGGTGAAGGAAGACGAGCCGAAGACACCGGTAGCCGCCTGACAGTTCGGAACTGTCCGCTCATGCGAGATACGTCACGGTCCGGGACCAAAGTTCCGGACCGTGGTGTTGACTGGGCCCATGCCTGAGCACGTGTCGTTCTTCCAGCAGATAGGCGTGGCGTTCCTCGCGGCCGCCACCGTGGTGTGGGTGGTCGGTCTCGTCCGGCTGGTCCGCCATGTGGGCTGGGGCACCGAGCGGCCCCTCGCCTCGCTGCCGGGGCAGGGCGGGCCGCCCGCTCTGGAGTCCGTGCCGCTGACGCCGGACGAGCGCGACGCGTTCGCGGGACTGGTACGGCAGTTCAGCCGTCGTTAGCTGCCGGCCGGGGGCTGTGCGCGGCTAGCCGCAGCTGGGGCGGGAGCGGTCGGTGGCACGGCGCTTCATCGCCGCGCGGGCCTCGTCCTGCGTGGCGTACACCTCGCACATGTGACGGCCGTCCGGCGTCGCCGTGTGCTCGATCTCCCAGAGGCTGATCTCGCTGCCGTCGTGCAGCAGGAACGCGTGCTCGTACAGCGTGAATCCGAGGCGCGGGCGGCCGAACGCCTGCGTGATCTGGTGCGCGCACGCGGTGTGCAGGAGCCCCGCAGTGCCAGGTCCCGGGCGGTCCTCGTTCTCCGCACGGCGCAGCAGGCGGCGGGCGTGGTCCGCCGAGTCGTCGGCCGCGTAACTGCGGCGCGGCTCGGGGATCGACGGGAGCTGGAGCGGGAGCGGCAGCTCGAAGTCGGGGGCGGCTTCGCGGGGCAGCGGGAGGCGGTCCGTCGCCAGGTGCAGATCGTCCTCCGAGGTGTACACCTCGTGCTGGGTCCCCCGGCCAGGCGCCGTGTTGTGGACGAGCTCCCACAGGGTGAGCGCGCTGCCGTCCGCGAGCAGCCACGTGTGCCGGTACGTCTCGCGGTGCAGGCCCGCGCTGTGGTGCGCGGAGTGCAGCGAACTGTCGTACGCGAGCGCGCAGTCGAGGCGGGCGAGCGCCTCGTCGGGCAGCTCGAAGGAGTTCAGGGCCCGGCCCAGCAGGCGTCCGAGGTGCTCATCCGGCTGGTGCGTGCCGTCCGGCTGATGCGACTCGTGCGACTCGGGTGGCTCGTACGCTGCGGTGTCGTACGGAACGCTCAAGGCATCTCCCGGCGTTGCTACATGTCACCTTGTGGGTGCATACCGTAGCCCCTAGGTCGGACATCATGTCCTCGAAATCGGAAACGAGCGGGCCGCGCGGGGAAGTTCCCGCGCGGCCCGCTCTTGTGTCTGCTTTTTTCGGCGGCCCGCTGTTCGGGTTCCTGCCTTTCGGCGGGCGCCCGTGGGGCTCAGGGTGGGCTCAGGCCGCGCTGCCCGCCGTCCACTGGCTCCACGACATGTTCCAGCCGTTGAGGCCGTTGTCGGGCGCGATGGTGGTGTCGGGGGAGTGCTTGACGGTCACCACGTCACCGACGAGCGAGTTGTCGTAGAACCACTTGGCGATCGTCGCGCCGCCCGCGCCCTGGACGTCCGCGAGGCCGATGCAGCCGTGGCTGGTGCCGGAGCGGCCGAAGGGCGGATTGCCCTTCGGGTACCAGTAGTTGCCGTGGATGAACGTCCCGGACGAGGACAGGCGCATCGCGTGCGGGACATCGGGGATGTCGTACTCGCCGCCGAAGCCGACCGTCGAGCCGTTCATCCGGGTCTGCACGAACTTCTCGGAGATCACCATCTGCCCGTTGTACGTGGTGTGCTGGGCGCTGCCGGCCGAGATCGGGATCGACTTGATGGTCTTGCCGTCCCGCACGACCGTCATCGTCTGGGTGTTCACGTCGACTGTGGAGACCTGGGAACGGCCCACGGTGAAGCTGACCGTCTTGTTCTGGACGCCCGTCACGCCGTTCGCGCCCTCCACGCCGTCCAGGTCGATCTTCATCGTGACCTTGGAGCCGGCTTTCCAGTACTCCTGTGGGCGGAAGTCGAGCCGCTGCGCGCCGAACCAGTGGCCCACGATCTGCTGGCCGCTGCTGGAGGAGACCGTGATGTGCGACTGCACGGCCTTCTTGTCCGTGATCGCCTTGTCGAACGTGAATGAGACCGGCATGCCGACGCCGACCGTGGTGCCGCCGTCCGGTGTGTACGTGCCGATGAAGCTGCCCGACGTGGTGACCGTCGTGAAGATCGAGTTGGCGGCGGCGGGGCGGCCCTCGGAGTCCTTTGCGGTGGCCGAGATGCGGTACTTCGTCCCTCGCTCCAGCTGTTCCTTGGGCTTCCATACCGAGCCGTTGGCGGTGAGCGAGCCGGGCACGGTCTTGCCGCTGTCGGGCTCCGTCATCGTCACGTCGGTGAGCTTGCCGGACTTGACCTTCACGCCCGTCGCGTTGATGGACGCGCCCGTCGAACCGTCCTTGGCCGAGATCGTGATCTGAGCGGCGGACGAGCCCTTGCCCTTGCTGTCGCCGTTCTTGCCGTCTGCGTTCTCCCCGTCGGCGTTGCCGCCGCAGGCGGTGAGGGCGAGCGCGCCGACGGCGAGCGCGGCCGTAGCCACCAGGAAACGCCGCGCGGTGCGCCTGCGGCCCCGCTCGGGCTGCCGGGGATGCTGCTGGTGCGCGACTGTGTCCGGGGTTGTCACGAGATGCTCCATGATTCGTCAGTTACTCCAGTGTGGGTAGAGAGGGCGAACTGACCGGAAAGGTTCCTTCGGGGCGATGTGAACGGAGACACAGGTCACGTCAGGAACCGGGCGGGCCGCCCGCTACGTGAGCCCTGGGCTCCGTAAGTCATGGGGCGCCCTGGGCGTCTTGGTGCGCCCCGTGCCTCAACTCCCGTACAGATCCCGGTACGAGAGGAACGTCCCGCCCGGCCCCCGCACCGAATCCGCCGTGAGCACCGCCCGCACGATCGCCCGCGTCACCATGTCCGCGCCCGCCGCGAGGATGTCGTTCAGCGCGAGGGGGTTGGCCTCGTCGAGCGGGCGGGTGCCGGTCGCGACGGCGAAGACGGTGTCCCCGTCGTTGAGGAGATGCACCGGACGGACGGCGCGCGCGATGCCGTCGTGCGAGGTGCCCGCGAGCTTGTGCGCCTCGGAACGGGTGAGCACCGCGTCCGTGGCGACGACGGCGAGCGTGGTGTTCATCGGCGGCGGCGCCTGTCCGGCGGCCTCCTCCTTGGCCCGTGCGATCCGCTCCTGCGCCGCCGCGTGCGCCTCGGGCGAGGGGTACGGATATGGGTGCGGGTGCGGTTCGCCGTTCCGCGCGGAGGCGAAGGCGGAGCTGGAGACGGAGGCCGGGTCGAAGAGCCGCCCGTAGAGCGCGCCCGTCGCCGGATCGACCGCGGAGCCCACCGCGTTGGCCACGACCAGCGCCGCGACCGTGATGCCCGAGTCGAGCACTGTGCTTGCCGTGCCCACGCCGCCCTTGAGCCCGCCGATCACCGCGCCCGTGCCCGCGCCCACCGAACCCTCCGCAACGGGCGAGCCCGGCGCGGACGCAGCCGCCGCCTCCACCGCCGCGCGGCCCGTCGCCGCGTGAGGCCTGGCCCCGAACTCCCCGCCGCGCCCCAGGTCGAAGACGCACGCGGCGGGGACGACCGGCACCACCTCGCACGGCCCCGCCCCCACCCGTACGCCCCGGCCCTGCTCCTCCAGCCATGCCATGACACCTGAAGCGGCGTCCAGGCCGTAAGCACTGCCGCCCGTCAGGGTTACGGCGTCGATGCGCCGGACCACGTTGCGCGGGTCGAGCGCGTCCGTCTCCTTCGTGCCCGGGCCGCCGCCGCGCACGTCCACGGCAGCGGTCATCCCGCCCTCGGGCGCGAGCACCACCGTCGTCCCGGTCAGCCAGCCGCCCTCGCCGGTGCGGGTGGCGTGACCGACCCGCAGGCCGGTGACATCGGTCAGGGCATTGCGCGTGGGCGTCGTCATACGGCATGCGTATCACGTGAGTTGGGCCCCGGGGCCGCCTCCGCGCGGGCCCCGGCGCCGGGTGCGGGGCCGCGTGCGCGGCCGTGATCCCCGCCGCCGTCAGCGTGATCCCCGCCGCCGTCGGCTCGCGCAAAGCACGAGCTCGGCCTGCACACCGCCGTCGACACCTCGGGCTTCCTCGGTGGGCGCCACCGACGCGCTGCTGCGGGACGTCGGCCTCGTCCTGCTCGACATCAAGTCCTGGGACCCCGAGACCTACCGCAGGGTCACCGGACGCCCCCTGCGCCCGACCCTCGACGTCGCGCACCGCCTCGCCGACCTCGGCAAGAACGTCTGGGTGCGCTTCGTCCCCGTGCCCGGCCTGACCGACGAACCGGAGAACATCGAGGGCGTCGCTTTCGCGGGCTCCCTCGGCAACGTCTCCGGCGTCGACGTCCTGCCCTTCCACAAGCCGGGCGAGCCCAAGTGGCAGGGCCTCGGCAAGCCCTTCCCGCTGCACGACACCCCGACGCCCACCCTCGAGCAGCTGGCCACGCCCAGGAACATCTTCACGGCGCACGGCCTCACCACGGTCTGAACGGCCCGCACCCCGGCAGCCGGCCCCCCGACGGACGTACGCTGGGAGGCATGAGCACCGCCCCCGCCCCCGAACCGCGCGATCCGAAGAACGCGCTGGTCTTCGACGATCCGCTGAGCACGCAGTCCTCGGACGACACGGACCGAGGGTGGGGCGAGCGGCCCACCACCGGCGGCGACAGCGCCGCCGACCTGGCACGCTTCCTCGACGAGAAGCCGCCCCACCACCTCTGAGCCGCGGCTACTGCTCGCGGTGCCCGGAGCCGCGCTGCGCCACCAGAGCGTCGCGGATCTCCTTCAGGACCTCCAGCTCGGACAGCTCGACGACCTCCGCGGCACCTTCCTTCGCGGCATCCCGGGCCGCCTTCTTGGCCAGGTACTTGGCCATCGGCAGCACCATCAGGAAGTACACGACCGCGGCGGTGATCAGGAACGTGAGAGTGGCGCTGAGCACCGTGCCCCACAGGATCTCGATGCCGTCGTCGCCCGGGCACGTGCCCTTCAGGCACGACTTGTAGCCGTCCAGGTCCTTCGTGCCGAACGCGCCGACCAGCGGGTTGATGACGCCCTTCACGACGGCGTTCACGATGTTGGTGAACGCGGCTCCGATGACCACCGCGACCGCAAGGTCGATCACGTTCCCGCGCATCAAGAAGGCCTTGAAGCCCTCCCACACGCTCGGCTTCTTCTTCTCGCTCACCAGAAGGCCTCTCTTCACTTGTGCAGGACGTGGAGCAAACAGCTCCGCAACCTACGACAGCGCCTGGCGGGCCTGTCCAATTCGCCAACTCGAACGAGGGATTTGACTTCGAACCCGTGCGGACCGGCTCGTCCGGGGACCCGAAAATGATCACCACAGCGTCACCGCCAGCCGCGAGGTGGCACCGGCCCCGGCGAGCCGCGCCGCCGTCGCCCGAGGCACGGACAGTACGACCAGCGCACCACCCTCCGCGACAGCATCGCCGGCCGACTCGGGCGACTCCGGTACGGAGCTGACCCGCGCCCCCGCCGCCACGACCCTGCCGCCTTGGCGACCGGAGCCCTGCCCATCACCGGCGCCGGCTCCCGCGCCCGCCGCCACGACGTCGACCCGGTCGCCCGGCCGCAGCAGCCGCACCGCCGCCGCGTCCGCGATCCGCACCGGCGCGGACACCATCACGACCGACCGCCGCACCCGCTCCCGCCCGGACGCGGACTCCGAGGAGCCCGACCCGGCACCGGACGACCCGGCACCGGACGACCCCGCCCCAGACGACCCAGCCCCTGAAGGCCCCGCCGCCACGAGCACCGCCGCCGTCACGGCGAGCCCCGCGGCGACCGCCCGCCGCCGGTACCGGCCCGCACGGCGCGCCCGCCACCGCCCGCCGCGCACCCGCAGCGGCGCGAAATGCGGGACCTCGCACGTCGGGGGAGTGCTGAACGGGGACATGGGCGACCACCACCTGGATCGAGAGGCATCGAAAGTCTCGGAATGCGACGCAAGCTCGGAAGCTCGCCTCGCGCTCCACGATCCAGGCCCGCGTCGATTCCCGCTGAGCCCCGTGTACTACTCGCCAGTTGTGGACAACTCCCTCACCCGAAGGCGAAGTTCAGCCACCCTCCCTGTCGGGTTACGGCAGCACGATCCCCGGATCCATCCCCCCGAGCGCCCCCCTGCACAAGCAGTCCCGCTCGCCCTCCGCCGGCAGCTCCGCCACCGCGTCGAAGAGCACCGCCCGCAGCCGGTCCACATTGGCGGCGAAGACCTGGAGGACCTCGTCGTGCGAGACGCCCTCGCCCGAATCGGCGCCCGCGTCGAGGTCGGTGACCAGGGTCAACGACGTGTAGCAGAGCTCGAGTTCACGCGCGAGCATCGCCTCGGGGTGGCCGGTCATGCCGACCACCGACCAGCCCTGGGAGGCGTGCCAGCGGGACTCGGCGCGGGTCGAGAACCGCGGCCCCTCGACCACGACGAGCGTCCCGCCGTCCACCGGCTCCCAGTCGCGTCCGCGCGCCGCCTTCACGGCGACCCGGCGCCCGGCCGGGCAGTACGGGTCGGCGGGCGACACGTGCACGACGTTCGGCACACTCCCGTCCGCCAGCGGCTCCCCGTCGAAGTACGTCTGCGCGCGGGCCTTCGTCCTGTCCACGAACTGGTCGGGCACCAGGAGCGTCCCCGGTCCGAACTCGGGTCGGAGCCCGCCCACGGCGCACGGGCCGAGAACCTGCCGGACGCCCACCGAGCGCAGGGCCCAGAGGTTGGCGCGGTAGTTGATGCGGTGCGGCGGCAGATGGTGGCCGCGGCCGTGGCGGGGCAGAAAGGCGACCTTCCGGCCCGCGATCTCGCCGAGGAAGAGCGAGTCGCTCGGCGCTCCGTAAGGGGTGTCGACCTGGACCTCGGTCACGTCGTCCAGGAACGAGTAGAAGCCGGAGCCGCCGATGACTCCGATCTCGGCCGTGACCTGTGTGTTCGCCTTGTTCGCCGTGCCGGGAACTGTATTCGCCATGTCCGGCACAGTATCCGCCCGGGAACGCCGAAAACCCTGTCGTCGCAGGACGACAGGGTTCCGTAAGAACTTGGCCGAAGCGGCCGAGCGGTCTTAGGCGGCGGAAGAGCTCGAGGACGAGCCCGAAGAAGAAGACGAAGCGGAGGCCGAGGACGTCGACGCGGAGGACGACTTGGCGTCCGAGGACGAAGACTTCGTGTCCGAGGTGGTCGACTTCGCGGACGACGACGCCGGCGAGCTGCTCGACGAGGAGCCGCGGCTGTCGTTGCGGTAGAAGCCTGATCCCTTGAAGACGATGCCGACCGCCGAGAACACCTTCTTGAGGCGTCCGTCGCAGCTGGGGCACACGGTCAGGGCGTCATCGGTGAACTTCTGCACCGCCTCGAGGCCCTCGCCACACTCGGTGCACTGGTACTGGTACGTCGGCACTTGCTTCCTCCTGGCACTCTCACTCGATGAGTGCTAACGACAATCCATAGTGACGTATTCCGCGAGATCAGTCCACTGACACGGGCACTCGGTGACCGATACCACGCGCCACGGTCCGGCCGGTCGACGGCGGGACGAGGCGGGACCGCAGGGTCGCGAGGAGCAGTACGGCGAGCACCGTGCCGCCCATCGGGACGAGGAATCCGGCGCCGTCCCAGAGGCGGTCCTCCAGCTGGCCGGCGACCGTGACGGCCGCTGCCTGGCCGAGCGCGACCGCGCCCGTGAGCCACGTGAAGGCCTCGGTGCGGGCGGTCGGCGGGACCAGCTTCTCGACGAGCGTGTAGCCCGTGATCAGGGCCGGGGCGATGCACGTGCCCACCAGCAGGCCGATACCGGCGAGCAGCAGCACCGACTGCGCGGCCCAGAGGCCGGAGGCGGTCACGGCGAGCGCGGTGTAGGCGAGCAGGAGGCGGCGCTGCGGCGCGATCTTCCAGGCGACGGCTCCGCAGACGATGCCGGAGAGCATGTTGCCCGCGGCGAACGTCCCGTAGAGGACACCGTTCAGGCCGGGCTCGCCGATCGACTCGGTGAAGGCGGCCAGGGCGACCTGCATGCCGCCGAAGACGGAGCCGATGCCGAGGAACGCCACGATCAGGACGCGCACTCCCGGGATCCGCAGCGCGGAAACGTGCTCCACGCGTGCGTGGACCTCGCCGGCGGTGCGGGAGGGCTGGGGCTGCGTGCCGCGCTGCGCGGCGAACAGGAGGCCGCCCACGAGCGTCAGGGCCGCCTCGGTGACGAGACCGGCGGCGGGGTGCACGCCGGTGCACAGGGCGGTCGCGAACAGCGGGCCGAGGACGAACGTGAACTCGTCCGTGACCGACTCGAAGGCGGCGGCCGTGGTCATGA
Source organism: Streptomyces sp. NBC_01445 (assembly GCF_035918235.1). Classification (NCBI taxonomy): domain Bacteria; kingdom Bacillati; phylum Actinomycetota; class Actinomycetes; order Kitasatosporales; family Streptomycetaceae; genus Streptomyces; species Streptomyces sp. NBC_01445. The sequence continues at coordinate 5,927,294 of NZ_CP109485.1, forward strand.
GGGGCGAGCCCTGGAGCTTGACGCCCCAGCGGGCCCGCACCATGGGACCGATCTGTGGGGTGGAGGCGCCGGTCGGGACCGCCGCGACGAACAGGGCCCACAGGGGGGCGTCGGTGAGCGCGAGCACCGTCAGCAGGAGCACGGACGCCGTGTGCAGCAGGACGCCGGGCACGAGGACGGCGCGCTGCCCGAAGCGGTCGGCGAGCTTGCCCGTGAAGGGGGCGAACAGCGCCATGGAGACGCCGGTCGTGGCGGAGACGGCGCCGGCGGTGCCGTACGAGCCGGTGGTGTGCTGCACGAGCAGGACCGTCGAGATGGTGAGCATCGCGAACGGCTGCCGGGCGGCGAAGCCGGGGAGCAGGAACGTCCAGGCGCCGCGGGTGCGCAGCAGCCGGCCGTATCCGGGGCGCTTGTCGGTGACCGTGGCCGTGTAATTCTCTGGCACGGCCCTTGCCTTTCTGCCGCCTGGTAGCGCTGCCCCGGTAGGGGTGTGCGCCGAGAGCCGTCCTCATGCGCCGGGAACCGAGTGATACCGGGGTCCGCGCCAGGAGGGCCTGGGCCATGCAGGGTATGCAAGGGAACCGCGGCCGCTTTGCGGTCGCGCCGGCTCTACATCAGGCAGAGTCGGTGGAACTTCAAGTGTGTACCACCCATGCTAACGGCCGGACGGGCCGCTTTCTTCCGCGTAGCGGAACTTCATCCACCGGTCATCGACACGCCATCCACTCGCCGGCTCCCTCTCTGAGCCCCGGCGCCCCGCTCTCCGCGTACGAGCTACGGCGCTACTGTGCCCGCCCTGCGCGTCCCGGGCCGCCGTTTCCCGCCAGCCATCCGGCGAGCTTGCCGCCCTGTGCCACGGCCCGCAGCCGGGCCTCGGCCGCGTCCCGCACCTGGTCCGTCGCGACCACGAGCAGTTCGTCGCCGTGCCGCAGGACAGTCGTCGGCAGCGGCACGAAGGACTGCTTCTCGCGCACGACGAGCGTGACGGCGGCGCCCGGGGGCATCCGCAGCTCGCTGACCTCGACGCCGTGCATCCGGGACTCCTTGGGGATCGTCACGGACAGCAGATGTCCGCGCAGCCGCTCCAGAGGCGCCGATTCGATACCGAGGTCGGCGGCGGAAGCGGAGTCGCTGCCGAGCCGCAGTTTCCGGGCGAGCCAGGGCAGCGTGGGCCCCTGGACGAGCGTGTAGACGACGACGAGGACGAAGACGATGTTGAAGATCCGGGTGCTGTCCTCGACGCCGTTCACCATGGGGATGGTCGCCAGGATGATGGGCACCGCGCCGCGCAGCCCGGCCCAGGACATGAGTGCCTTCTCCTGCCAGGGCATCCGGAACGGCAGAAGACTCAGGACGACACTGAGGGGGCGCGCCACCATCGTCAGGACGAGGCCGATGACGATCGCGGGCCAGAAGTCGTCCACGAGGTCGTGCGGGGTGACGAGCAGGCCGAGCAGGACGAACATGCCGATCTGCGCGATCCAGCCGAGCCCTTCGGCGAAGCCGCGCGTGGCGGGCCAGTGCGGCAGCTTCGCGTTGCCGAGGACCATCGAGGCGAGGTAGACGGCGAGGAATCCGCTGCCGTGGGCCATGGCTCCGGCGGCGTACGCGGTGACGGCGATGGCCATGACGGCGATCGGGTAGAGGCCGGAGGCGGGCAGCGCGACGTGCCGCAGGCCGAAGGAGCCGAGCCAGCCCACCGCGATCCCGATCGCGGCGCCGATCGCGAGTTCGAGCGTGATCTCGCCGATGAGGGCGTACCAGTGCTCGATGGGTCCCGCCGTGGAGAAGGCCACCACCAGGATCACCACAGGGGCGTCGTTGAAGCCGGACTCGGCCTCCAGGACGCCCGTCACGCGGGACGGCAGCGGCACCTTGCGCAGCACGGAGAAGACGGCCGCGGCGTCCGTCGAGGACACCACCGCGCCGATGATGAGCGCATGCCGCCACTCGAGCCCCACGACGTAGTGCGCTCCGGCGGCCGTCACACCCACGCTGATGGCGACGCCGGCCGTTGACAGCATGACGGCGGCCGGCAGCGCCGGTCTGATGTCTTTCCACTTCGTGCCGAGGCCGCCCTCGGCCAGGATCACGACGAGGGCCGCGTAGCCGATGACCTGCGTCAGCTCGGCGTTGCTGAACGACACGTTGCCGATGCCGTCCTGACCCATCGCCACCCCGATACCGAGGTAGAGGAGCAGGCTTGGCAGACCGCTGCGCGAGGAGATGCGCACGGCTGCGACGGCGATCAGCAGGACCAGCGAACAGACGAGCAGGAGCTGATTGAGGTGGTGGACAGTCAGGGGCTGTTTCCTTCCTCCGAAGGTCGTACGGGGTGGCCCGTACGGGTGTACGGGACGCTGCGGAACGACCAGGTACTTCGTTACCTTACCTAATCGTTAACGCTTTCTTGACGCTCCCCAGGGTGAGCTCGGGCGGGTTGGGGCCCCGGGTTCTTGACACCGCGTCCGAGGCCGCCGTGCCCTGCGCCTATGGTTGCTCCAGCGCTCCGTGACCCCACAGCCCGCCAGCAGCCCGCTCTGCCGCTCGCGAAGGACAGCAAGGACAGCGATGCCCTCGAACACCAACGCCTCTTCCGGCCATTCGTCCGGCAAGAAGAAGGGGCGCAGAGCCCGACTGATCGTGATCGTGCTGGTCCTGGCCATTGTCGCGGGCATCGGCTACGGCACGTACTGGAGCATCAGTACCGTGCGTGCCTCCTTCCCGCAGACAAAGGGCTCGATCAAGCTCGACGGGCTCTCCGGTCCCGTGGACGTCAAGCGGGACTCCTACGGGATCCCTCAGGTCTATGCCTCGTCCGACGAGGACCTGTTCATGGCCCAGGGCTATGTGCAGGCACAGGACCGCTTCTGGGAGATGGACGTCCGCCGCCATATGACCTCCGGCCGGCTCTCCGAGATGTTCGGCAAGAGCCAGGTCAAGACCGATGAGTTCCTGCGGACGCTCGGCTGGCACCGGGTGGCGCAGAAGGAGTACGACTCCAAGCTCTCGCCCGAGACGAAGAAGTACCTCCAGGCGTACGCCAAGGGAGTCAACGCCTACCTCGCCGGCAAGGACGGCGGGGACATCTCCGTCGAGTACGCGGCGCTCGGGTTCACCAACGACTACGCGCCCCAGAAGTGGACGCCGGCCGACTCCGTGGCCTGGCTCAAGGCGATGGCGTGGGACCTGCGCGGCAACATGCAGGAAGAGATCGACCGCTCCCTGATGACGAGCCGCCTCGGCCCGCAGCAGATCGCGGACCTGTACCCGGACTACCCGTACGACCGGAACAAGGCGATCGTCCAGTCCGGCTCCTACGACAGCGCGACCGGCTCCTACGGGGAGGGCTCCGGCGGGTCCGGAAATCAAACCGGCACGGGTACGGGCACCGGAACGGGTAACTCCACAGGAACCGGCACCGGCACCGGCACGGGCACTGGCACGCAAGGCGCCACCGGCACCGGTCTCGCGGGCAACACTGAGGCTCCCAACGGCCTCCAGAGCCAGCTGACCGGGCTCTCCGACGCCCTGGACCAGGTCCCCGCGGCCGTCGGCCCGAACGGCAACGGCATCGGCTCCAACTCGTGGGTGGTCTCCGGGGCGCACACGATCACCGGGAAGCCGCTGCTCGCCAACGACCCGCACCTGTCGCCGCAGCTCCCGTCGGTCTGGTACCAGATGGGCCTGCACTGCCGGAGCCTGTCGGCCTCGTGCCAGTACGACGTCACGGGCTACACGTTCTCCGGGATGCCCGGCGTGATCATCGGCCACAACCAGGACGTCTCCTGGGGCATGACGAACCTGGGCGCCGACGTCACCGACCTGTACCTGGAGAAGCTGAACAGCGGCGGCGGGTACCAGTACGACGGCAAGACGGTCCCGTTCAAGACCCGCAAGGAGACCATCAAGGTCGCCGGCGGCGACGACAAGACCATCACCGTCCGCGAGACCAACAACGGTCCGCTGATCTCGGACCGGGACGACGAGCTGGTCAACGTCGGCAAGAAGGCGAAGGTCGACGCCGCTGCCCCCGACCGGGGCGACGGCTACGGGGTCTCGCTGCGCTGGACCGCGCTGACCCCCGGCAAGTCCATGGACGCCGTCTTCGAGCTGAACAAGGCGAAGGACTGGACCCAGTTCCGCAAGGCCGCCGCCGACTTCGAGGTGCCCTCGCAGAACCTGATCTACGCCGACACCAAGGGCAACATCGGCTACCAGGCACCCGGCAAGATCCCGGTCCGGGGCAAGGGCGACGGTTCGCTGCCCGCGCCCGGCTGGGACTCCGAGTACCGCTGGAAGAGCTACATCCCGCAGTCGGCGCTGCCGTACGAGTACAACCCCAAGCGCGGCTACATCGTGACCGCCAACCAGGCCGTCATCGACAAGGACAAGTACCCGTACCACCTCACCTCCGACTGGGGTTACGGCACGCGCAGCCAGCGCATCACCGATCTGATCGAGTCGAAGATCGCCGGCGGCGGCAAGATCTCCACCGACGACATGCGCACCATGCAGATGGACAACAGCAGCGAGATCGCCAAGCTGCTCGTGCCCAAGCTGCTCAAGATCGACGTCTCGGACAAGTACGTCCGCGAGGCGCAGAAGCTCCTGGAGAACTGGGACTACACCCAGAACCCGGACTCGGCCGCGGCCGCGTACTTCAACTCGGTCTGGCGCAACATCCTCAAGCTGTCCTTCGGCAACAAGCTCCCCAAGGAGCTGCGGGTCAAGGGCCAGTGCCTGAGCGTGGAGCCTGCCGGTGACACCGGCCCGGCGGACGAGGACCGGCGGGTGCGCGAGTGCGGAGAGCGCGACGCGGACTCGGCGCAGCCGGACGGCGGCGACCGCTGGTTCGAGGTCGTCCGCAAGATCATCAACGATGAGAACAACGACTGGTGGAAGGCCCCGGCCACCCGCACCGACGCCGAGACCAAGACCCGTGACCAGCTGTTCGCGCGGGCCATGGAGGACGCGCGCTGGGACGTCACGGCCAAGCTCGGCAAGGACGTCGACACCTGGAGCTGGGGCCGGCTGCACCAGCTGAGCCTGAAGAACCAGACCCTCGGCACGGACGGGCCCGGCTGGCTCCAGTACGTGCTCAACCGCGGCCCGTGGAAGCTCGGCGGCGGCGAGGCGGCCGTGGACGCGACCGGCTGGAACGCGGCCGGCGGCTACGGCGTCATCTGGGTCCCGTCGATGCGCATGGTGGTCAACCTCGCGGACCTCGACAAGTCCAAGTGGATCAACCTCACCGGCGCCTCGGGGCACGCGTTCAGCGCGCACTACACCGACCAGACGGAGAAGTGGTCCAAGGGCGAACTCGTCCCGTGGGTCTCTTCGGAGAAGGCGGTCGGCAAGAACACGAAGGACACCCTGGTGCTGCGGCCCTGACAACGGGCGACACCTTCTGAAAGGGCCCTCCACGCACGCGTGGAGGGCCCTTTCATGTTCCTGAGGAGAGGTCGCTCACCGGTCGCTCACCGAGCCCCTCACCGGAAGCGGCGCACTCCCGAAGGCGTCACCACGGCGTGCACGGGACGGTCGTGCGGCTCCTCGGGGACGCGCTCGACGACCTCACCGTCGTACAGGAGCACCACGAGCGCCGGATCCGCGTCCGCGCGCTCGAGCCGCGCGAGGACCCGGTCGTACGAGCCGCCGCCGCGGCCGAGCCGCATGCCGCGCCCATCGACGGCGAGGCCCGGCAGCAGCACCGCGTCGGCCTCCACGACGGCCTCCGCGCCGAGCGGCTCCCCGGACGGCTCCAACAGGGCCATCTTTCCCGCATGTTGAACGCGCGCGAGGGACCCCGGTCCGTCGTAGGCGCCCCAGTCGAGGTCGTTGTCGTCGAGGAGTACGGGAAGCAGGACGCGCACCCCGCGCGCGTGGAGCGCGTCGAGCAGCGCGCGGGTGCCCGGTTCACGGCCTACGGAGACGTACGCGGCGACGGTCCGTGCCCCGGCCAGCTCCGGAAGTTCAAGGGCCCGACGGGCGAGCGCCCCGGCCGCCGTCTCGACGTCATCGGCGGGCAACCCGGATCTCACCTGGAGGAGTTCTGCCCGCAACGCGTTCTTGTCAGCCTTTGACAAACACATAGCCAGCTCACAAACCCCTCATATAGGCACCAAGTTAACTGGAAGCAAATCTTCCGCCCAGACGCTACGGATATGGTTCACCGCATGACTGAGTCGCACCCCAGGATCAGCAAGGCTGTCATCCCCGCCGCGGGCCTCGGCACCCGGTTCCTGCCGGCCACCAAGGCAACGCCCAAGGAGATGCTGCCGGTCGTCGACAAGCCGGCGATCCAGTACGTCGTCGAGGAGGCCGCGGCTGCCGGTCTCGACGACGTACTCATGATCACGGGCCGCAACAAGCGGCCCCTGGAGGACCATTTCGACCGCAACTACGAGCTCGAGTCGGCTCTCCAGAAGAAGGGTGACGCCGGCCGCCTCGCCAAGGTCCAGGAGTCCAGCGACCTCGCGACCATGCACTACGTCCGCCAGGGCGACCCCAAGGGCCTCGGCCACGCCGTCCTGTGCGCGGCCCCGCACGTCGGCCAGGAGCCCTTCGCGGTCCTCCTCGGCGACGACCTGATCGACCCGCGCGACCCCCTGCTCGCCCGCATGGTCGAGGTCCAGGAGCAGCGCGGCGGCAGCGTCATCGCACTCATGGAGGTCGAGCCCTCGCAGATCCACCTCTACGGCTGTGCCGCCGTCGAGGCGACCGTGGACAGCGACGTCGTCAAGATCACCGGCCTGGTCGAGAAGCCCGACCCCGCGGACGCCCCGTCGAACTACGCGATCATCGGCCGCTACGTCCTCGACCCCGCGATCTTCGACATACTCCGCCGGACCGAGCCGGGCCGCGGCGGCGAGATCCAGCTCACCGACGCCCTCCAGCAGCTCGCCGACGACGAGAAGGCCGGCGGCCCCGTCCACGGCGTCGTCTTCAAGGGCCGCCGGTATGACACCGGGGACCGCGGCGACTATCTGCGTGCCATTGTCAGACTCGCGTGCGAACGTGAGGACCTGGGCCCGGACTTCCGGGCCTGGCTTCGCAGTTACGTCACCGAGGAGATGTAGCACCTTGAGCAGCACGACCACGCACGTCACCGGTCAGGAGCACGTCTGGTCGGTGGCGGAGCACCTGGAGGACATCCTCGCCACGGTCCGCCCGCTGGAGCCCATCGAGCTCCAGCTCCTCGACGCACAGGGCTGCGTCCTCGTCGAGGACATCTCGGTGCCCGTCTCGCTGCCCCCCTTCGACAACAGCTCGATGGACGGGTACGCGGTCAGGGCCGCCGACGTGGCGGGCGCGAGCGAGGACTTCCCCGCGGTGCTCACGGTCGTCGGCGACGTCGCCGCGGGCCAGGCCCGGCTGCTCCACGTGGGGCCCGGCCAGGCCGCCCGCATCATGACCGGCGCCCCGCTCCCGCCCGGAGCCGAGGCCGTCGTCCCCGTCGAGTGGACCGACGGCGGCCTGGGGGAGGGCCCGGTCTCCGGGATGCGCGCCCACAGCGCCGCCCCCGAGGGCGCCTCCGGCGAGGTCCGCGTGCACCGCCCCGCCGAGGCACGCGCGCACGTGCGCGCCAAGGGCAGCGACGTGAAGGCGGGTGACCGCGCCCTGGAGTCCGGCACCGTCCTCGGCCCGCCCCAGATCGCCCTCCTCGCCGCGATCGGCCGCGGCACCGTACGCGTGCGCCCGCGCCCGCGCGTGGTCGTCATGTCCACCGGCAGCGAACTGATCCAGCCGGGCGAGGAGTTGGCCGAGGGCCAGATCTACGACTCCAACAGCTTCGCCCTCACCGCCGCCGCCCGCGACGCCGGAGCGATCTCCTACCGCGTCGGCGCGGTCGCCGACGACGCGGAGACACTGCGCTCCACCATCGAGGACCAGCTGATCCGCGCCGACCTCATCGTCACCACGGGCGGCGTCAGTGTCGGCGCGTACGACGTCGTGAAGGAGGCGCTGACCTCCGTCGGCGACTCCGAGGACGAGACCGGCATCGGCGCCGGCAGCGGCGTCGAGTTCCGCAAGCTCGCCATGCAGCCGGGCAAGCCCCAGGGCTTCGGCACCATCGGCCCCGAGCACACGCCGCTCCTCGCCCTGCCGGGCAACCCCGTCTCCTCGTACGTCTCCTTCGAGCTGTTCGTACGCCCCGCGGTGCGCACCCTCATGGGCCTGCCCGCCGCCGACGTCCACCGGCCGTCGGCCCGCGCGGTCCTGAAGTCGGCCAAGGCCCTCAGCTCGCCCGCCGGACGACGCCAGTTCCTGCGCGGGACGTACGACGCCGAGGCCGGGACCGTCACCCCTGTGGGGGGCGCCGGATCCCACCTCGTCGCGGCGCTCGCCCACGCGGACGCGCTGATCGTCCTGCCCGAGAAGACCACGTCGGCCGAGCCCGGTGCGGAAGTGGACGTGGTCCTCCTCGGCTGAGCGCGCCGTCCGCGCGATACCGTGTCGCGCACAACAGGCCGCGCGCCGCACCGCGGCCCACGGACCGGGAGCGCCAGAGCACCATGAGCAGTTCGCAGGACCGACTGACGCACATCGACGAGGCGGGCGCGGCCCGCATGGTCGACGTGTCCGCCAAGGACGTGACCGCGCGCACCGCCCGTGCCAGCGGCCGCGTCCTCGTATCGCCCCGCGTGGTGGAGCTGCTGCGTGGCGGGGGAGTGCCCAAGGGTGACGCCCTCGCCACGGCGCGCATCGCCGGGATCATGGGTGCCAAGCGCACCCCCGACCTCATCCCGCTCTGCCACCCGCTGGCGGTGTCCGGGGTGAAACTGGACCTGTCCGTCGCCGACGACGCGGTCGAGATCCTCGCCACGGTGAAGACCACGGACCGCACGGGCGTCGAGATGGAGGCCCTGACGGCCGTCTCGGTGGCCGCGCTCACGGTGATCGACATGGTGAAGGCCGTCGACAAGGGCGCCGTCATCACGGACGTACGCGTGGAGGAGAAGACGGGCGGCAAGTCGGGCCACTGGACCCGTCCGGAGGCCGGGGAATGAGCCCCTACCGCGCCCTCGTCGTCACCGCCTCCAACCGCGCCGCCGCCGGGGTCTACGCCGACACCGGCGGCCCCCGGATCGCGAAGGGCCTCGAAGCCCTGGGGTTCCAGGTCGACGGGCCGCAGGTCGTGCCCGACGGGGACCCGGTGGCCGAGGCGCTGCGGGCCGGCGTCGACGCCGGGTACGACGTCATCCTCACCACCGGCGGCACCGGCATCTCGCCCACCGACCGGACCCCCGAGGCCACCCGCAGCGTGCTCGACCACGAGGTGCCGGGCATCCCCGAGGCCATTCGCGCGTTCGGACGGGAGAAGGTGCCCACGGCCGCGCTCTCCCGAGGCCTCGCCGGCGTCGCGGGACGCACGCTGATCGTGAACCTGCCCGGGTCGTCCGGCGGCGTCAAGGACGGCCTCGCCGTACTGGGTCCCCTGCTGACCCACGCCGTCGACCAGCTGCGCGGCGGCGACCACCCCAGACCCGACGGGGGTGCGAGCTGAACACCCCATCCTGGCCGGTCGAGCTGACGGACGGTGACGTCTGCCTGCGCCCGATAAAGCTGCGCGACCAGCGGGCCTGGCGCGAGGTCAACCGCCGCAACCGCGACTGGCTGCGCCCCTGGGAAGCGACCATCCCGCCGCCCACGCCCAGCGGCCCGATCGCCCACCGTCCGACGTACCGTCAGATGGTCCGCCATCTGCGCGCCGAGGCGAGCGCGGGGCGCATGCTGCCCTTCGTCATCGAGTACCAGGGGCGCCTGGTCGGGCAGTTGACGGTGGCCGGGATCACCTGGGGATCGATGTGCTCGGGCCATGTCGGCTACTGGGTCGACGAGTCGGTGGCCGGGCGCGGAGTGATGCCGACTGCGGTGGCGCTCGCGGTCGACCACTGCTTCCGCACCGTGGGCCTGCACCGCATCGAGGTCTGTATTCGCCCGGAGAACGTGCCGAGCCGCCGGGTCGTCGAAAAACTCGGATTCCGCGAGGAAGGGCTGCGGCCCCGCTATCTCCACATCGACGGCGGCTGGCGCGACCATCTCGTCTTCGCGCTCACCGCTGAGGAGGTCCCAGAAGGCCTCCTGAGCCGCTGGCGTCACAAGCGTGGCGGCAACACCGCTGGTCCGGGTGGTCCGAGCACCGCGAAGCGGCCGGGCACTTCGCCAAAATAAAATAAGTGTTCGAAATTGATCGGAGATCGTCCGCCGCAGGCATTAAATTCGCTCGACGGGCGGCGCGTTGATGCCTCAGTCGGAAAAAAAGTTCGAAATATCAGCCAGATCGTGCGACACACCGGCGCAATTGGCGGATGGCCTCACGCAAACCCCTCTACCGTGTGAGGCGTGAGCAGCAGCGGCCTCATCTACGCAGTCATCGTCGGGGCCTGGGCCGCCTACTTGGTGCCGATGTGGCTCCGTAGGCAGGACGAGCTGAACGAGGCCCGTCCGACGGAACGCTTCAGCACCGCCATCCGGCTGCTGTCCGGACGGGCGGGCATGGAGCGCCGATACGCCAAGGACCTGCAGGCGCGCTCGCCCGAAGGGGAGGAGCAGCGCAGCGACCCGTCCGTCCCGGACGCGGCCACCGACTCGGTGGACGTCCGGGCGTTCGCCGCGCCTCCGGTCCGCGGCGAGCGCAGGAGCGAGAACCGGGAGCCCCGCCACGAGCGGCACCCCGGATCCGAACCCCGCCCCGAGCCCCGGCCCCAGCCCAGGACCTCGCCCGCCCGGCAGACCCCCGACCGCCAGGTCTCCGCCCGGACCGCCCACGGTGAGCCGACGCACGACCGGCCGAACCGTGACCGGCCCGCCGGTGACCCGCACACGAACGGCAGGTCGGCAACCGGACGCGGCCCCGACCGCCAGCAGTCCGAGCGCCAGCCGTCCGACCGCCAGCAGTCCGAGCGCCAGTCGTCCGACCGCCAGTCGTCCGGCCGTCCGCAGTCCGAGCGCTCCGCGTCCGAGCGGCAGGCCGCCTCGGCCGACGCCGCCGCCCGTGCCCGCCGCTCCAAGGTGCTCGCCCGCAGGCGCCGTACGACCGTCATGCTCTTCCTCGCCTTCACGGCCGGCGCGGTCGTCGCCGCCGTCGGCGGGCTCGCGTTCCTGTGGGCGCCCGCGGTGCCCGCCGTGCTGCTCAGCTCGTACATCTTCTATCTGCGGGCCCAGGAGCGGCATCGCTTCGCGTACACGATGGACCGGCGCCAGGCCGAGGTCGCGGCGCAGCGGCTGCGCGAGCGGCAGCCCCGCAGGCGGCAGCCCGCCGCGGGCCGGGCCGCCGCGGAGGAGGCCGAAGAGGGGCCTGCGCCAGAGGTGGCGACCGACCCCGGTCTCGAGGCGCTCGCGGCCGACCGGCGTGCGCTCGTCGAACAGACCGACCACGCCGAGTGGGTCGACCAGCAGCGCGAGCGCCAGCGCGGCCCCGGCCACGGCGACAGCTGGGATCCGGTCCCGGTGCCCCTGCCGACGTATGTGACCGCCCCGGTCGCCCCGCGCGCCACGGGCAGCGTCGACCTCGGTGCCCCCGACGCGTGGAGCTCGGCCCGCTCCAGCACGGCGGGTGCGGCGCAGCAGGAGCCGGACGGGCACACCGGCGAGGAGCCGGGAGCGGCGTCCGGGGACTGCGACGGCGCGGACGAGACGGGGGACGAGCGCTGTGACGCCCGCCGGGCCGCCTCCGCGCGCCGGTCGCGCGAGCGCGGCCGCACCCCGCTCTTCGACCAGTACGACGACGGCGGCCGTCCCCGCGCGGCCAACGAGTGAGACCCGTTCGGGACCACCCTGGCTGACCAGCCAGGACCGGATTTCCGAGCACCCGGATCGGGATGCTAGAGTTTCACTCGTTGCAAGGGCCTGTGGCGCAGTCTGGTAGCGCACCTCGTTCGCATCGAGGGGGTCTGGGGTTCAAATCCCCACAGGTCCACCGCAATTAAGAGCCCCACCGGATTCGTCCGGTGGGGCTCTTGCCTTGCCTGCTCGCTCCCTCCTCTTGGCACCCTTTCCGCGATGTCGCGCGCGTCACAGTGCCTTGGCGAAGCAGCGGCTCAGTTCCTCGAAGCGGTAGTGGCCGAACTTGGTGCAGGGCGTGTAGCCGCTCGACGCGTAGAGGGCGATGGCCTCCGGCTGCTTGAGGCCCGTCTCCAGGACCATGCGGGAACGGCCGGCTGTGCGGGCGTCGTCCTCCAGGGCCGCGAGTATGCGCCGGGCCAGACCCAGCCCTCGCGCCTCCGGTGTGACGTACATCCTCTTCAGCTCGGCGTCGCCGTCCGAATATCCCTCGTCGTTCTGGTCCTGTGTGCGCCAGCCGCCGGTGGCGAGCGGGGCGCCCCCGTCGTCGTACGCGATCAGGTAGAGGCCGCGCGGGGCGTCGAACATCGTCGGGTCGAGTGGGGTGACATCGCCTTCGTCGCCGTAGCGCTCGGCGTATTCGAGCTGGACGCGGTCGTTCAGCTTGATCGCATCGGGGTGTCCGAAGGAGACGCGCTGGAGGGTGGGAGCCATGGGCTGAATACTCATGCTGAGTATCGTATCTCTATGCTGACGGATGCGGCTGTTCGTTTTCAGTGTGCCGGTATCGTGCCCTGGTGCTGACTGTGACGAGTGTCAACGTGAACGGGCTGCGGGCCGCCGCCAAGAAGGGCTTCGTGGAGTGGCTGGCCGGGACCTCCGCGGATGTCCTGTGCCTCCAGGAGGTGCGGGCCGAGCCGGAGCAGCTGCCCGAAGAGGTGCGCGAGCCCGAGGGGTGGCACGTCGTGCATGCCCCCGCCGGCGCGAAGGGGAGGGCCGGTGTGTCCCTCTACACGCGCCGTCGGCCGGAGCGCGTGCAGATCGGCTTCGGGTCCGAGGAGTTCGACGGGAGCGGGCGGTACGTGGAGGTGGACCTCCCCGGTGTCGTCGTCGCCAGCCTCTATCTGCCCTCCGGTGAGGTCGGGACCGAGAGGCAGGACGAGAAGATCCGCTTCATGGGCGAGTTCCTGGCCTATCTGAAGGGGCTGCGGGAGCGGGCCGCCGCCGAGGGCCGCGAGGTGCTCGTGTGCGGCGACTGGAACATCGCCCACCGCGAGGCCGACCTCAAGAACTGGAAGTCCAACAAGAAGAACTCCGGCTTCCTCCCCGAGGAGCGCGACTGGCTCGGACAGGTCCTCGACGAGGCCGACGGCGGCTACGTCGACGTGGTGCGCTCCCTGCACCCCGACGAGGAGGGTCCGTACTCGTGGTGGTCGTACCGGGGGCGGGCCTTTGACAACGATTCGGGGTGGAGGATCGACTACCACCTTTCGACGCCCGGGCTCGCCGGACGGGCGGTCAAGGGGTTCGTCGAGCGGGCCGCCACGCATGACGAACGCTGGTCGGACCACGCGCCGGTGACCGTCGTCTACGAGTAGGCGCTTGAGGCGCGAGCAGGCTCTTGGTTCACGAGTGGGCCCGCGTCACAAAGTCCGGTAGAAGGCTGTCCCCGCGCCCGGGTGCCGTGGCAGATTTTGGGCGCGTGCATGGCAAGTCGGCAGGTCGTCCGAGTGATCAACTGTCAACCGTGCGGGGGGACTTCATGTCCGCGCTTCCTTCCAGACGTGGTGTGCTGCTCGGGGCCGCCGGGGCCGGGCTTGCGGCGGTGGTGTCGCCGGGGGTGGCCTACGCGGCGCCCGCGGGGACTCCCGCGGTCATGGTCACCGAGCAGGCGAGCAAGCGGATCCTTGTGCTCGATCCGCAGGCCGCCACCTGGGATCCGGCCGTCGATCCGTCCTGTGTGCGATGGCAGTTCTCGCCGGTCGGTGATCCGCACTACCGGGATCTCGTGCCGGACGAGAGCTGGGTGTACCCCGCCGAGGCCAAGGTGCGGGTGCATCGTGGGCGGACGTATCTGCTGACCACGGCGTCGTTCGGGTTCGCGGCCGTCGTCTCGTATCCGTCGGGCCGGCGGTACTGGGGTGCGACGCTCGGGCCCGGCGACGATCTCTTCAACCCGCACAGCATCGAGATCCTGCCGGACGGGAACGTGGCCGTCGCGTGCAGTACGGGGGCGCTCGTAAGGCTCTACGCCGCGTCGCTCGGCCCGCACTCGGAGCGGTTTGCCGAGGTGACGCTGAAGGGCGCGCACGGGCTGCACTGGGACGCCCGGCGTGAGGTGCTGTGGGCGCTCGGGGACGACGAGCTGGTCGCGTATCGGGTGGGTGGTAGTCGGGTGCGGCCCGCGCTGACGCGGCTGTCGTCGGTGGGGCTGCCGGTCGCCAAACCGGGGAAGTCGCCCGGCGGGCACGACCTGTTCCCGGTGGCGGGGCGCCCGGGGCGGCTGTGGGTGACGACGAGCGCTTCCGTGTTCCAGTACGACATCGCGGGCGGAGCCTTCGTGCAGGACTTCGCCGGTGCGGCCGAGATCGCGCGGCCCGGGGTGAAGGCGATCGGGAACGATCCGCGGACCGGGCAGGCGCTCAGCACCGTGCCGGAGAGCGGCCTGGGTGAGACGTGGTGGACGACGAAGGTGAGCGTGCACCGGCCGCCGGCCTCGCGCACCCTCGTCAACGGCGGTATCTACAAGGCGCGTTGGTGGTTGCCGAGGTAGGAGGGCGGCCGCCTACTCTTCCGGTTTTTTGGCCAGGGTGCGGTCCAGGGCCAGGGACAGCTCCGCCTCGACCACGCTCTTGGCGAGCGGTCGCAGGCGCTGGAAGTCCTGTTCCGATGCGTGGGAGAGGACCAGGTCCGTGAAGAGTTCGGCCAGGTCCTCCGCGTGGGCGCGGACGCGTTTGGCGGCCGCGAGGACGTCGGCGAGCGGGACGCCCTCGCGGACCAGGGCGGCAGATACGTCGAGCAGGCGCCGGCTGACGTGCACGATCTCCTCGCCGTCGACGCCGACATAGCCGAGGTCCATCGCGGCTTCGAGGTTGTCCGGGGTGACCTGGCCCGCGAAGTAGTCGGCCAGTTCCTCGGGGGTGAGACGGACCGGGGTCTCCTCGGACGGTTCGCCGAGGCCGAGCAGTTCGCCGACGTCACGGCCGCGGTCGAAGGCCTCGGAGAGTTCGGCGATGCCGCTGAGGGTGTGGCCGCGTTCCAGGAGGGCGGCGATGGTGCGCAGCCGGGCCAGGTGGCTCTCGTCGTACCAGGCGATGCGGCCCTCGCGGCGTGGGGGCGGGATCAGCTTGCGTTCGCGGTAGAAGCGCAGGGTGCGCACGGTGATGCCGGCCTCCCGCGCGAGCTCCTCCATGCGGAACTCCCGGGTGCCGGGGTCTTTCGCCGTCGCCTTCGCCGCTTCCTTCGCCACGTGAGAACCCTATGTTGTGCCGCCGGTACCCGCGGCGGAGCCGCTGATGTCACATTCGTGGTCCCGACCCCTACCCATCAGTACGCACCTGCTCTACGCTCCCCATTGCGCCAGTGTTCACTGGCAGGGTCGCGCGGCAGGGAGGCGCCGGGATGACTGAGCACGAGCATGAGCACGTACGGGTGGTGGTGATCGGGTCCGGGTTCGGCGGCCTCGGGGCCGCGGTCCGGCTGCGGCGCGAAGGCGTCACCGACTTCGTGGTCCTGGAGCGGGCGGGCGCCGTCGGCGGCACCTGGCGCGACAACAGCTACCCGGGGTGCGCGTGCGACGTGCCCTCCCATCTGTACTCCTTCTCCTTCGCGCCCAACCCGGACTGGCCGCGCACCTTCTCCGGCCAGGAGCGCATCCGGGAGTACCTGGAGGGCGTCGCCGACACCTTCCGGCTGCGCCCGCACATCCGCTTCGACCACGAGGTGAAGCAGGCGCGCTGGGACACCGAGAAGCTGTGGTGGGTGGTCGAGACCTCGCAGGGGACGCTCACCGCCGACGTCGTCGTCTCGGCGACCGGCCCGCTGTCCGACCCGAAGATGCCGGACATCAAGGGCCTCGACGCCTTCCCCGGCAAGGTCTTCCACTCGGCGCGCTGGGACCACGACTACGACCTGCGCGGCAAGCGCGTCGCCGTGATCGGCACCGGCGCCTCCGCCATCCAGATCGTGCCGGCCGTCCAGCGGGACGTGGCGAAGCTGACGCTGTTCCAGCGCACCCCGCCGTGGGTCATGCCGCGCGCCGACCGCGCCATCACCGGTGCCGAGCGCTGGCTGCACCGCCGGCTGCCGTTCACCACGCAGGCCCGCCGCGGACTGCTGTGGGGCATCCGTGAGCTCCAGGTGCAGGCGTTCACGAAGCGGCCCAACGAGCTGGGCCTGGTCGAGCAGCTGGCCAAGCGCAACATCCACCGGTCCATCAAGGACCCGGCCCTGCGCGCCAAGCTCACGCCGAACTACCGCATCGGCTGCAAGCGCATCCTGCTGTCCAACGCCTACTACCCGGCCCTCGCGCAGCCGAATGTCGACGTCGTGGCCTCCGGGCTCAGCGAGATCCGCGGCTCCACGCTGGTCGCCACCGACGGCAGCGAGGTCGAGGTCGACGCGATCGTCTTCAGCACCGGCTTCCACGTCACGGACATGCCGATCGCCGACCGGGTCGTGGGCGCCGAGGGGCACACGCTCATGGAGTCCTGGAAGGACGGCATGAAGGCGCTGCGCGGCGCGACGGCGGCCGGGTTCCCGAACTTCATGACCGTCATCGGGCCCAACACCG
This sequence comes from Streptomyces sp. NBC_01445, assembly GCF_035918235.1. NCBI lineage: Bacteria > Bacillati > Actinomycetota > Actinomycetes > Kitasatosporales > Streptomycetaceae > Streptomyces > Streptomyces sp. NBC_01445. The sequence continues at coordinate 5,943,876 of NZ_CP109485.1, forward strand.
GCCTCGGGAACTCCTCGATGATCCTGATGATCGAGTCCCAGCTGAACTATCTGGCCGACTACGTACGCCAGTTGGACGTGCTCGGCGGCCGCGTCGCGCTCGACCCGCGTGCGTCAGCCGTGAACGCGTGGAACCGCCGCGTGCAGGACCGGATGGAGCGCACGGTGTGGAGCTCCGGCGGCTGCAGCAGCTGGTACCTCGACGAGAGCGGCGTGAACACCACGCTGTGGCCGGGCACGACGACCGAGTTCCGGTCCGCCACGCGCCGGGTCGACCTCGGCGAGTACGAGGTGGTCAGGGCGCCGGCGGCCGAACCGGCGGCGGTACCCGCAGCACGTACGAAGAAGGGCCGGGGCGGCAAGGTGGAGGCGGGAGCGGCATGAGCAGGCTGATGCATGTGGTGAGCGGACCCTACGCGCCGCCGGCGGCCGCGCGTGAGCTGACGGCGGTCTCCGCCGACGGCGCCCGGCTGCACGTCGAGGTGCACGGAACCGTCGACAATGCCGCGGCGCCCACGGTGGTGCTCGCCCACGGGTGGACGTGCTCGACCGCGTTCTGGGCCGCGCAGATACGTTCCCTTGCCGCCGACCACCGGGTCGTCGCCTACGACCAGCGCGGCCATGGGCGCAGTCCGGCGGCGCAGGCCCCGTACTCGACACAGATGCTCGCCGACGACCTGGAGGCCGTGCTCGGCGCGACGCTCGCGCCGGGTGAGAAGGCCGTGCTCGTCGGGCACTCCATGGGCGGCATGACGATGATGGCCGCGTCGCAGCGGGCGAAGTTCCGCGAGCACGCGGCCGCGGTCCTGCTGTGCAGCACGGGCAGTTCGCGCCTGGTGGCCGAGTCGACCGTGCTGCCGCTGCGGCCCGGGCGGCTGCGGACCCGGATCACGACGGCCGTGCTCGGTGCGCGGGCGCCGCTCGGGCCCGTCACGCCGCTCGGCAAGAAGGTCCTGCGCTACGCGACCATGGGCCCGGGATCGTCGCCGGACAAGGTCGAGGCCTGCGCCCGCATCGTGCACGCCTGCCCCACCAAGGTGCGCTACCACTGGTCGCACGTCCTCGCCGAGCTCGAACTCGACGAGGGAGTAGCCGAGTTGCGGGTGCCGACGGCGGTCATCGCGGGTACGGCCGACCGCCTCACACCCGTCGTGCACGCACGTCGCCTGGCGGCGACGCTGCCGGAGTGCGTGGGGCTCACCGAACTCACCGGTCTCGGGCACATGACGCCCGTCGAAGCACCCGACCTGGTCACCGAGCGCATCCGCGAACTGGCCGAGTACGTCACGAACGGCGAGACGAACGACGAGTTGAAGGGAGCGGCATCCGCATGAGCAGGGTCAGTCTCGAAGGACAGGTAGCGGTCGTCACGGGTGCCGCGCGCGGCGTGGGCGAGCTGCTCGCGCGCAAGCTGGCGGCGCGCGGCGCCAAAATCGCGCTGGTCGGCCTGGAGCCGGACGAGCTGAAGGCGGTGTCCGAACGCCTCGACACCGACAGTGACTTCTGGCACGCCGACGTCACCGACCATGTGGCGATGGCGCAGGTCGCCGAGGAGGTCAAGCAGCGCTTCGGCAAGGTCGACATCGTCGTCGCGAACGCGGGCGTGGCCAACGGCGGCCCGTTCCTCGACTCCGACCCGGTCGCCTGGCGCCGCGTCATCGAGGTCAACCTGATCGGGTCCGCGGTCACGGCGCGGGCGTTCCTGCCGGTGCTCATGGAGAGCCGCGGGTATCTGCTCCAGATAGCGTCGCTCGCCGCGATCACGCCGGCGCCCATGATGACCGCGTACTGCGCGTCGAAGTCGGGCGTCGAGGCGTACGCGCACAGTCTGCGCGCCGAGGTCGGCTACAAGGGTGTACGGGTCGGGGTCGGGTACCTGTCGTGGACCGACACCGACATGGTGCGCGGCGCCGACCAGGACGACGTGATGCGCGAGTTGCGGCAGCGGCTGCCGTGGCCGTCGAACAAGACGTATCCGCTGGGCCCGGCCGTGGACCGGATCGTCGCGGGCATCGAGCGGCGGTCCTCGCACGTGTACGCGCAGTGGTGGCTGCGGGGCATGCAGGGCATCCGCGGCTATCTGCCCGGGGTCATCGGGGCGGTCGGGCAGCGCGAGATGCGGCGGTTCGAGCCGCGCCTGAAGAGCGTCTCGACGGGGCTCGTCGGGGCGGGGGGCGCCGCCGACGAGTCCGTACGGGGGAGTTGACGCTTCCCGATGCGCTGACCTGCGGCTTTTGGGGTCGGACACGGTCCGTTATTGATCGAAATGCGTGCTCTGTCCGGGCGTGTAACTCTGGTCGAGGCCCGACCCCCTCACCCAAAAACGGGAGTGAAATCGCATGGGCATGAAGGACCAGTTCCAGGACAAGGCCGAGCAGCTCGCCAACCAGGCCAAGAAGCGGTCCGGTCACGGCAAGGACGAGGCGAGCGAGCGCTCAACGCGGACTCAGGACGACCTGCGACGTGAGCGTGGCTCGCAGTCCCAGGACTCCGAGCGGCGGCGCCAGGAAGCGCAGGGCAGGATCGATCAGGGCTATGACGCCTGACGCTCCGCTTCGCTGAGCCAGTGGGACGAGGGCCACCCGGGACGCCGGGTGGCCCTCGTCCTTTGACGTGTGGGCCGACGCCCGAACGACGTTGCCCGGCGCACGGGCCGTGTCCACCCTCTCCCAAGGGGTCGGGGTCAGCGCGGCGGGAGTTCGGGGCGCGCGTGGTTCGGCGTGTTCGTGTAGTCCGGGGGAGTCTTCGCCGGACTGGCGACCAGGAGGTCCAGGGCCAGGTAGACCGCGTCGTCGAGTTGGGCGTGGCGGCCCTCCGCCCAGTCCAGGGGGGTGCGCAGGACCTCGAAGTCCGGTTCCACGCCCTTGTTCTCGATCGACCAGCCGTACTCGGGGAACCAGGCCGCGTTCATCGGGACCGTGATGACCGTGCCGTCGCCGAGTGTGTGGCGGCCCGTCATGCCGACGACGCCGCCCCAGGTGCGCTGGCCCACGACGGGGCCGAGCCCGAGGAGTTTGAACGCCGCGGTGATCATGTCGCCGTCGGACGAGGTCGCCTCGTCGGCCAGGGCGACGACCGGACCGCGCGGGGCGTTCGACGCGTACGAGACGGGCTGGGCGTTGCGGGTCAGGTCCCAGCCGAGGATCTTGCGGGTGAGCTTCTCGATGACGAGCTCGCTGATGTGGCCGCCCGCGTTGCCGCGCACGTCGACGATGAGGGCGGGCCGGGAGACCTCCATGCGCACGTCACGGTTGAACTGCGCCCAGCCGGAGCCGCCCATGTCGGGGATGTGCAGATAGCCGCAATGGCCGCCGCTCAGCTCCCGTACCACCGCGCGGCGCTTGGCCACCCAGTCCTGGTAGCGCAGCGGGCGCTCGTCGATGAGGGGGACGACCGCGACGCGGCGGGGGCGGCCATCTCCCTCCGCGGGCCGGAACGTCAGCTCGACCGTCGTGCCGCCCGAGCCCGCGAGCAGGGGGAACGGGCCGGTGACCGGGTCGACCGGACGCCCGTCGACATGCGTGAGGACGGCGCCCTCGCGGATGCCGCTGCCGGCCAGCGGGGAGCGCGCCTTGGAGTCCGACGAGTCGCCGGGCAGGATGCGGACGAGCTGCCAGCCCTCGTCGCGGTGCACGAAGTTGGCGCCGAGGAGGCCCTGGGCGCGCTGGTAGTGGGGCGGGCCCTCGTTGCGGCGGGCGGCGGCGACGTAGGCGTGCGAGGTGCAGAGTTCGCCGAGCACCTCGCGCAGCAGGTCGGCGAACTCGTCGGGGGACGCGACCCGTTCGACGAGGGGCCGGTACTGGTCGAGCACCGCGTCCCAGTCGACGTGGCACATCTTCGGTTCCCAGTAGTAGGCGCGGATGATCCGGCCTGCCTCGTCGTACGCCTGGCGCCACTCGGCGGCCGGGTCGACCTCGTGCAGGATGCGGCGCAGGTCGATCCAGACGGTGCTGTCGCTGTCGCCGGCCTCGGTGGAGGGGACGGCCCGCAGGTCGCCCTCGTCGACGACGACGAGGCGGGTGCCGTCGCCGCTGACCGCGAACCAGTCGAGGTGGGTGACGAGTTCGGTCTTCTTGCCCTTGCTGAGGTTGAAGTACTCCAGGGTGGGGCGGCCCGAGGTGTCGGCCGGGTTCACGAACGTCTCGCCGAGCGCGCCGGAGATCGGCCAGCGCAGCCAGACGAGGCCGCCGCCCGAGACCGGGTGCAGCGCCGAGTACTTGGAGGCCGAGACGGGGAACGGCACGACGCGGTTCGCGAGGCCCTCGATCTCCACGCTCGGCGTCCCGTCGGCCCCCGAGTCCTCGGTCGGGTCGAGCCCGCCGGCGGCCGTGCGCCCGTGGGGTGACAGGGCGAACGGGGAGGGTGTCGCGGACGACAGCGGCACGAGATACGGGCGGCAGCCGAGCGGGAAGGACAGGTCGCCCGTGTGCACGTCGTAGACAGGGTCGAAGCCGCGCCAGGAGAGGAAGGCGAGATAGCGGCCGTCGCGGGTGAAGACCGGATTCTCGTCCTCGAAACGGCCGTTGGTGACGTCGACGATCGTCCGGTCCTTGATCCGGGCCATCTTGATCTGCCGCAGGGAGCGCCCGATGCCCGGGTGGGACCAGGTGAGCCAGGCGCCGTCAGGCGAGAAGGCCAGGTCGCGCACGGGCCCGTTGATCGACCGGATCAGCTCGATGACCCCGTCCCCGGTCTGTTCCCCTCCCCCTTCTTCTTCCTCCTCGGCCGTGTCGATGAGCAGCAGGCGGCCGTCGTTCGACGCGATGGCGAGGCGCTCGCCGTCCGGGTCGCTGACCATTTCGAGGACCCGTCCGAGCTCCCCGGACGCGAGGCGGCGCGGCTCGCGCTCACCGCTCGCGCGCGGCAGGTACGAGATCTCGATCGCGTCCTCGCCCTCCGCGTCGGTGACGTACGCGACCTGCCCGTTGGAGCCGAGCATCTCGGGCAGCCTGACCCGCACGCCCGGGGTGTCCGCGATGGTCCGGGCGGGGCCGTCGCGGTGGGTGAGCCAGTACAGGCTGCCCCGGACGACGACGGCGCTGGCCCGGCCCGTCTCGTCGACGGAGAGCCCGTCGACGTGATGGGCGGCCGGCACCTGGTAAGGGCGGCGCCCGACGCGCGGGCCGCCGAGGCGCACGTCCAGCTTGCGCGGCACGGAGCCGGCGGAGAGGTCGTCGATGATCCAGAGGTCGCCGGCGCACTGGTAGACGATCCGGGTCCCGTCGCTGGAGGCGTTGCGGGCGTAGAACGCGTCGTGGTCGGAGTGGCGGCGCAGGTCGGAGCCGTCGGGCAGGCAGGAGTACACATTGCCGATGCCCTGGTGGTCGGAGAGGAACGCGATGCGTCCCGCCACGAACATCGGTGCCTCCAGATGCCCGTCCAGGTCGGCGACGAGCTGCTCGCCGTGCAGCCACAGGCGGCCCTGGGCGCCGCCCCGGTACCGCTTCCAGGCGGCCGGCTCGTGCGGGGGAGTGCCGGTCAGGAGCAGGGTCTTGCGCTCGCCGTCGATCTCGGCGACCGCGATGTCGGAGACGGGGCCCCAGGGCAGCCTGCCGCCGGGGGAGCCGTCGGTGGGGACGTCGTAGGCCCAGGTGAAGTACGAGAAGGGCTGGCCGTGCGAGGCCACCGCGAGGATGACGGTCCGCCCGTCCTTGTCGGGCGGTGTCCAGCCGCGGACCTGGGTGTCCGTACTGCCCCAGTAGGTGAGCCGCCGGGCGGGTCCGCCGTCCACCGGCGCAAGATGGATCTCGGGGTCCAGGCTGCGCCAGGTCGTGTACGCGATGTGGCGGCCGTCCGGCGAGAACCGTGGACTGCTCACCTTGGTCCGGTCGACCGTGACCCGCCAGGCCCGGCCCGGCCGGTCGAGCGGGGCGACCCAGAGGTCGTCCTCGGTCTCGAAGCAGAGCCGGTCCTCGTGCAGATGCGGAAACCGCAGGTACGCGTTGTCGCTCACCTACCCATGCTTTTCCGCTCAACGGCCCCCGGCAACTTGTGGTTCGCCCGCTTGCGGGTGCGGCCTGTGGCGCAGGACACGTACGAAACGGTTTCGTTTCGTTAAGCGCGGTCGTACAGTACTTCTGTACGAAACGGTTTCGTACACACTGTCTGGACCGGAACAGGAGTGACCCATGGCTGAAGCCACGCGCCGCAGCCGGATCACGCCCGAGCGCGAGGCCGAGCTGTACGGCGCCGTGCTCGAACTGCTCCGCGAGGTCGGTTACGACGCCCTGACCATGGACGCCGTGGCCGCCCGCACCCGGTCGAGCAAGGCCACGCTCTACCGCCAGTGGGGCAGCAAGGCCGAGCTGGTCGTGAAGGCGCTGCGGCACCAGAAGCCGTCCCGCCTGAGCGAGATCGACACCGGGTCGCTGCGGGGCGACTTCCACGCACTGGTCCTCCGTGAGGACGACTGCGAGATGGCCCAGGGGTCCGCGCTGATGCGGGGCCTGGCCATGGCGGTCCACGAGAACCCGGATCTCCTGCGCGCCTTCCGCGAGCTGCTGATCGAACCCGAGATGGAGGAGCTCCGGCATGTGCTGGCGCGCGCCGTCGACCGGGGCGAGATCCGTGCGGACAACCCGGCGCTCGACTACGTCCTCCACATGATCGTCGGCGCCTTCACGGCCCGGACCCTCATCGACGAACAGCCGCCCACCCAGGCCTTCGTCGCCTCCTACATCGACGCCGTGGTCCTCCCCGCTCTCGGCGCCTGACCCCTCTCCACCCAAGACCCGTCACACCCAAGCTCCTGACGCGACCGCTCACGTCGTCGGGCTGATCCCTCCTGCCCCCATACGACTGACCGGGAGTACGCCCTCGTGGCCACGTTCCTCTACAAACTCGGCAAGCTCGCCTTCCGCCGAAGGCACTTCGTCGCCCTGATCTGGGTGGCGCTGCTCACCCTCGCGGGGGTGGGCGCCGCCTCCGCGCCCACGGCGGCGTCCAGTTCCTTCTCCATCCCGGGGACGGAGGCCCAGAAGGCCTTCGACCTGCTCGACCAGCGCTTCCCGGGCTCCAGCGCCGACGGCGCCACCGCGCGCGTCGTCTTCCAGGCGCCCGACGGCGAGAAGATCACGTCCGCGGCCAACAAGGCCGAGGTCAGCAAGACCGTCGCGGACCTCGGGTCCGGTTCGAAGGAGGTCGCCGCGGCGGCCGACCCGTTCGTCGCGAAGACCGTCAGCAAGGACGGCACGATCGCGTACTCCTCGGTCTCCTACAAGGTCTCCTCGATGGAGCTGACGGACGCCGACCGCGACGCGCTCCAGAAGACCGTCGACGAGGCGCGCGACTCAGGGCTGACCGTCGAGGTCGGCGGTGACGCGCTCCAGGCCATGCCGGAGACCGGCGCCACCGAGATCATCGGTGTGGCGATCGCCGCCGTCGTCCTCGTGATCACCTTCGGCTCGCTCGTCGCGGCAGGGCTTCCGCTGCTCACCGCGCTCATCGGCGTCGGCATCGGCGTCTCGTCGATCACCGCGCTGGCCAACGCGCTCGACCTCGGCACCACCACCTCGACGCTGGCCATGATGATCGGCCTCGCCGTCGGCATCGACTACGCGCTGTTCATCGTCTCCCGCTTCCGCGCCGAGCTGGCCGAGGGACGCGACCGCGAGGAGGCGGCCGGACGGGCCGTCGGCACCGCCGGATCCGCCGTGGTCTTCGCCGGTCTGACCGTCGTCATCGCCCTCGTCGGGCTCGCCGTCGTCAACATCCCGATGCTGACGAAGATGGGCATCGCCGCCGCCGGCACGGTCGCCATCGCCGTCCTCATCGCGCTCACCCTGATCCCGGCGCTGCTCGGCTACGCCGGCAAGCGGGTCCACGGCCGCAAGGCCCGTAAGGCCCAGGCCGCCGAGAAGAAGCCCGAGCCGAAGACGAACATGGGCACCCGCTGGGCGCGCTTCGTGCTGCGCCGGCCGGTGGCCGTGCTGCTCACCGCGGTGGTCGGGCTCGGCGTGATGGCCGTGCCGGTGTCCTCGCTGGAGCTGGGCCTGCCCGACGACGGGGTCCAGCCCACCGACACCACGCAGCGCAAGGCGTACGACCTGCTCTCCGAGGGCTTCGGGCCCGGCTTCAACGGTCCGCTGGTGGCGGTCGTCGACGTGAAGCACTCGCAGGACCCGAAGGACGCGGTCGCCCGCGTCTCCAAGGACATCGCGGCGACCGACGGCGTCAAGACGGTCACCCCGCCCGCGTTCAACAAGGCCGGTGACACGGCGACGATCACCGTCGTGCCGTCGTTCAAGCCCAGCTCCACGCAGACCGAGGACGTCGTCCACACGATCCGCGACAAGGGTGCGGACATCAAGGCGGACACCCGCGCAGAGGTCCTGGTCACCGGCACCACGGCCATGAACATCGACGTGTCGCAGAAGCTGAACGACGCGCTCGTGCCGTACCTGGCGCTCGTCGTGGGCCTGGCGTTCCTGCTCCTGATGGTGGTCTTCCGGTCGGTCCTGGTCCCGCTGAAGGCGGCGCTCGGCTTCCTGCTCTCGGTGGTCGCCGCGCTCGGCGCCGTCGTCGCGGTCTACCAGTGGGGCTGGCTCGGCTCGCTGTTCGGCGTGGAGCAGACCGGGCCGATCATGTCGATGATGCCGATCTTCATGGTGGGTGTGGTCTTCGGCCTCGCCATGGACTACGAGGTCTTCCTCGTGACGCGCATGCGGGAGGCGTACGTCCATGGGGAGCGACCCGCACAGGCCATCGTCACCGGCTTCCGGCACGGGGCCCGGGTGGTCACGGCGGCGGCCGTCATCATGATCGCCGTCTTCGCGGGCTTCATCGGCTCCAGCGAGCAGATGGTCAAGATGATCGGCTTCGGGCTCGCGATCGCGGTCTTCTTCGACGCGTTCCTGGTGCGCATGACGATCGTGCCGGCCGTCCTCGCGCTGCTCGGCAAGCGGGCGTGGTGGCTGCCGAAGTGGCTCGACCGGATCCTGCCGAACGTGGACGTCGAGGGCGAGGGCCTGAAGACGGTCTCCGGCGACGACTCCGCGGAGGAGGACCGGGAGCTGGTCCGCGTGTGACCGGGTCCCCGCCTTGACCGGCAGTTCGACCGGCTCTCAGTGAGCCACCGGGGTGGCGGTCGTGTACGTCCGGCGAAGGAAGCGCACCAGCGCCTTCTTCTCGAACTGCACGACCGCCACCCCTTTCGGCGAGTGGAACTCCATGACGGCCTGGACGCGGCCGCACGGCCAGATGTGGACGTCGCCCACGGTGGTCGGGGCGCGCAGCCCCTGTTCCAGGAGCTCGCGGGTGAAGTACCAGTCACCCTCTTCGGGGACGGTGAGGTGGACGCGTCCGTCGTAGCTCAGGACTGCGGGGACAGCCGGCGTCTCGTCGGGGGAGTCCGTGACGATGTGGGCGGGTGCGTACTGCTCGACGTCAGACATCGGGGACTCCTCATCGTCTTTTTGTCCGTACTGTCATCCAATGTCCCATATAAGTCATATGTTCGGCTATGCGTCCAGGGTTTGATTCGGTCTTAATCGTGCCCCGGGCGCTCTTGCAACTGGTTCGCAACAAGGCACTATCATCAAACGGTCCACTAAGCCTGTCGTGTGCCCCGAAGCGGAGCTTTCACCCATGCATGTCCCCGACGGATTCATCAACGCCCCCGTGTCGGCGGCCGCAGGTGTCGTCGCCGCGGGCGCCGTGGCCGTCAGCCTCCGAGGCGCGCGGCGCGAACTCGACGAGCGGACGGCCCCCCTCGCGGGCCTCGTCGCCGCGTTCATCTTCGCCGTGCAGATGCTGAACTTCCCCGTCGCGGCGGGCACCAGCGGCCACCTCCTGGGCGGCGCGCTGGCCGCGATACTCGTCGGCCCCTATACCGGCGTCCTCTGTGTGTCCGTGGTGCTCCTGATGCAGGGCGTCCTCTTCGCCGACGGCGGCCTGACCGCGCTCGGCGTGAACATCACCGACATGGCGATCACCACGACGGTCGTCGCCTACCTCGTCTTCCGCGGCCTGGTGAAGGTGCTGCCCCGGGGGCGCCGCTCCATCACCGTCGCCTCCTTCGTCGCGGCGCTCCTGTCCGTACCGGCCGCGGCCGTCGTCTTCACCCTGATCTACGCGATCGGCGGCACCACCGACGTCTCGATCGGCAAGGTCGCCACCGCCATGGTCGGCGTGCACGTCCTCATCGGCATCGGCGAGGCCGTCATCACCGCGCTGACCGTCGGCGCGGTCGTCGCCGTCCGCCCCGACCTCGTGTACGGCGCCCGCGGCCTGCATCGGCCGCTCAAGCTCCGCGTCGGCGGCGAACTCGTCGACGCCCCGGGCGCCGCGCCCGCCCCCGTCGCCTCCCGCTCCCACCGCAAGGTCTGGATCACCGGCCTCGTCACCTCCCTCGTCCTCGCCGGCTTCGTCTCCTTCTACGCCTCCGCGAACCCGGACGGCCTGGAGAAGGTCGCCCACGACAAGGGCATCGACACGAAGACCGAGAAGCACGCCTCCGACGGCTCCCCGCTCGCCGGTTACGGCGTCAAGGACGTCGGCGACGCCCGGCTCTCCGGCGGCCTCGCGGGCGTGATCGGCGTCGGCGTCACCGTCGTCGCGGGCAGCGGCATCTTCTGGGTGCTGCGCAGGCGCCGCAGCGCGGGCACCTCCCCGAGCGAGATCACGGAGACCGTCTGACATGGGTGCGGGGCACGCGCACAAGCTCTACCGGCACGGGCACTCGCCCGTGCACGGCCTGCCGCCGCACACCAAGCTCGCCGCCGTCTTCTGCTTCGTGATCGTGGTCGTCTCCACGCCCCGCGAGGCGATGTGGGCGTTCGCGCTGTACGCGGTGCTGCTCGCGGCCGTCGCGTACGCGGCCCGGGTCCCGGCCGCCTTCCTCCTCAAGCGGCTCCTCATCGAGATCCCCTTCGTCGCCTTCGCCGTCCTCATGCCGTTCGTGGCGCAGGGCGAGCGCGTCGACGTCCTCGGGATGTCCCTCAGCGTCAACGGCCTGTGGGGCGCCTGGAACGTCCTCGCCAAGGGCACCCTCGGCGTCGCCGCGTCCGTCCTGCTCGCCTCCACGACGGAGCTGCGCGAACTGCTGCTCGGCCTGCAACGGCTCAAGCTGCCGCCGCTCCTCGTCCAGATCGCGTCGTTCATGATCCGCTACGGGGATGTGATCACCGACGAGATGCGCCGCATGAAGATCGCCCGGGAGTCGCGCGGCTTCGAGGCGAGCGGCGTGAAGCACTGGGGTGTCCTCGCCAAGTCCGCGGGCGCCCTCTTCATCCGCTCCTACGAGCGCGGCGAGCGCGTGCATCTGGCCATGGTCAGCCGCGGGTACGCCGGATCGATGCCGGTCATCGACGACGTGAGCGCGTCCCGCACGCAGTGGTCGTACGCCCTCACCCTCCCCTGTGCCGCTCTTGTCGTCTGTCTGCTGGGATGGCTGCTGTGACTGTTTCCCCCGCCTCGCTCTCCCGCTCGTCGGCTTCGCCCGCATCGCTTGAGGTCAGCGGCCTCGCCTACGCCTACCCCGACGGGCACCAGGCCCTCTTCGGCGTCGACCTGACCATCGGCCGCGGTGAGCGCGTCGCCCTGCTCGGGCCCAACGGCGCGGGCAAGACGACCCTCGTGCTGCATCTCAACGGCATCCTCACCGGTGGCGCCGGCACCGTGACCGTCGCCGGTCTGCCCGTCGGCAAGCAGCACATGGCCGAGATCCGGCGCAAGGTCGGCATCGTCTTCCAGGACCCCGACGACCAGCTCTTCATGCCGACCGTCCGAGAGGACGTGGCCTTCGGGCCCGCCGCGGCCGGGGTGAAGGGGCCCGAACTCGAGGCCCGCGTGCACAAGGCCCTGGCCCAGGTCGGTATGGCCGACTTCGCCGACCGGCCGCCGCACCACCTCTCCTTCGGGCAGCGCCGCCGCGTCGCGGTCGCCACCGTCCTCGTCATGGAGCCCGAGATCCTCGTCCTGGACGAGCCCTCGTCGAACCTCGACCCGGCCTCGCGCCGCGAACTCGCCGACATCCTGCGGTCGTTGGACGTCACCGTCCTGATGGTCACGCACGACCTGCCGTACGCGCTCGAACTCTGCCCGCGCTCGGTGATCCTCAGCGAGGGCGTGATCGCGGCCGACGGGACGACCGGCGACCTCCTCGCCGACGAGGACCTCATGCGCGCACACCGCCTGGAGCTCCCCTTCGGCTTCGACCCGAAGTCCGTGAAGGTCTGAGCGCCGAGGAATCCTCAGCGATCCATGGCTGTTGCACCCGATGTGAGTGACATGAACGGCACAGTGGCCACCGGGTTCGAACCGGTCAGGGACGCCTTCGCGCACAACTTCGACGCGCTCGGCGAGCGCGGCGCGGGAGTGGTCGTCTACCGCGACGGACACAAGGTCGTCGACCTGTGGGCCGGCACCCGCGACGTGAGCGGCGGCGCCCCCTGGGAGCGCGGCACAGCCCAGATCATGCGCTCCGCCACGAAGGGCGTGGCCGCCGCCGCGCTGCTCCTCCTGCACCAGCGGGGAGAGCTCGACCTGGACGCGCCGGTCAGCGCCTACTGGCCCGAGTTCAAGGAGCACGGCAAGGAGCACGTCCTCGTCCGTGACGTCCTCGCGCACCGCGCCGGGGTGCCCGCGCTCGACCGCCCGCTGACCCCCGCCGAGGCCGCCGACCCCGACACCGGCGCCGCGGCCGTCGCCGCCCAGGCCCCCGCCTGGGAACCCGGCACGGACCACGGCTACCACGCACAGACCTACAGCTGGCTCACCGGCGAGCTCGTGCGCCGCGTCACCGGCCGCACCGTCGGCGCCTGGATCGCCGAGCACATAGCCGCCCCCGTCGGCGCCGACCTCTGGGTCGGGCTGCCCGACGCCGAGGCGCACCGCGCCGGTCTCATCGGCCCCGTCGAACCCCCGGCAGTGCCCGGCGGCGGCCTGCGCATCCGCCCCAGGAAGAACGTCGCCGACGCGTACTCCGACCCAGGCTCCCTCACCCGCCGCGCCTTCGGCGCCATCGCCCCCGCGCCCGACGAGAACGACCCGGCCTACCGCGCGGCCGGGCTCCCCGCCTCGAACGGCGTCGGCACGGCGGAGGGACTCGCCCGTTTCTACGCGTCCCTGATCGGCGAAGTCGACGGCGGTACCCGCCTGTTCACACCGGACACGGCTCAGGCGGCCCGCACGGAGGCGTCCGAGGGCGCCGACCGGGTCCTCGTCGTCCCGACCCGCTTCGGACTCGGCTACATGCTCCACGGGGTCGCCTCCCCCCTCCTCGGCCCCGGCTCCTTCGGCCACCCCGGACGGGGCGGCCCGCTCGGCTTCGCGGACCCCGAGTCCGGGATCGCCTTCGGGTACGTCACGAACGGCATGCAGAAGGGCGTCACCGCCGACCCGCGCGCCCAGGCGCTGGTGCGGGCCGTGCGCGCCTCGCTCGCCGGATGACCGCCGTGTGCCCCGGACGCGCGCCGGGTAGCGTCGGCCCATGAGGCGCTTCGAGGGGTACGGGGTCATGATCACCGGCGCGGCGCGCGGCATCGGCGCCGCCACCGCGCACAGGTTCGCCGCCGAGGGTGCGCAGGTCGCCGTCACCGATGTGGATGCGCAGGCAGCGGAGAAGACGGCCGCCGGAATCCGCGAACAGGGCGGCGTGGCAAGGGCGTTCACCTGCGACGTCGGGTCACGTGAATCGGTGGAGGCGGCGGTCGCGGCCGCCGTGGAGGAGTTCGGCCGCCTCGACGTGCTCGTCAACAACGCCTACGCGTGCGCCCCGGACGCCGCCCGCTTCGAGGACGAGCCGGACGATGTGTGGGCCCGCGACCTCGACATCACGCTGACCGGCGCGTACCGCTGCTGCCGTGCCGCGCTGCCCCACCTGGTGGCGTCGGGCCGCGGCGCGATCGTGAGCGTCGGATCCGTCAACGGCCTCCAGGACTACGGCAATCACGCGTACAGCGCCGCGAAGGCGGGGCTCGGCTCCCTCACCCGCACTCTCGCCGGGCACGCGGGCCCGCGCGGCGTCCGCGTCAACCTCGTCGCGCCGGGCACGGTGCGCACCCCCGCCTGGTCGGGTCGGGGCCCCGCCCTGGACGCCGTCAGCGGCCTCTACCCGCTGGGGCGGGTCGGTGAGCCGGAGGACATCGCGGCGGCCGTCACGTTCCTCGCCTCGCCGGACGCGGCATGGATCACCGGGGTCACCCTCCCGGTCGACGGCGGCCTGACCTCGGCGAACCTGGGATTCCGCACCCAGCTCACGTAACGCCCCGCTCAGCCGGCGGTGTGCAGCATCAGCCCGATCCCCGCCACCATCAGCCCCGCCGCCACCATCCGCGGCGTACCGAACCGTTCCTTGAAGAACACCGTCCCGATCGCCGCGCCCACGATGATCGACGACTCGCGCAGCGCCGAGATCGGGGCGAGGTCCGCCCGCGTCTGCGCCCACAGGACGAGCCCGTACGCGGACACGGACAGCGCCGCGCCGAGCAGCCCGACCGCCGCGAACGGCCGCAGGCGCGCGGTCAGTTCGCCGCGCCACGTCCAGGCCGCGTAGACCGGGACGCCGAGGCAGCCGAGCATCATCAGCCACGCGATGTAGCCGAGCGAGTTCCCGGAGGCCCGCACACCGAGGCCGTCCACCACCGTGTACGCGGCGATGGACACGCCCGTCGCGACGGCCGCCCCCACGGCCGCCCAGTCGGGCCTGCGCCCCGAGCCCCGTATGCCCCACAGGGCGAGCCCGGTCAGGCCCGCGCACGAGACCGCGACGCCCGCCGCCTGCCAGCCGTCGGGGATCTCGCCCGCGAACAGCGCGGCGAGCACGGTCACCACGAGTGGCGCCGTGCCGCGCGCGATCGGGTACGCCTGGCCGAAGTCGCCGAGCCTGAACGACCGCATGAGCAGGGCGTAGTAGGCGACGTGGAGGAGCGCGGAGCCGATCAGATACGGCCAGGCCGCGGCGTGCGGGAACGGCACGAAGGGCGCGCACGCGAGCCCGATGAGCGCACCGCCGCCCGAGATCAGCGTGAAGCCGACCAGCTTGTCGGTGATGTGGTGGGCGATCGCGTTCCAGCTCGCGTGCGTGACGGCCGCGAGGAGCACGGCCGCCGCGACGAGTGGGGTCACTGAGCGCTCTCGCGGACGTCCACGAGGGTCGCGCCGGCGTGTGCGATCAGCGACTTGGGGTCCATGGGGAACACGGCGTACGGGGTGCCGGCGGCGGCCCACACGGTGTCGTGGTCCAGGAGCGAGCGGTCGGCGAGGACCCGGGTCCTGGTGAGGTGTCCGAAGGGCGGGATGCCGCCGATCGCGTATCCGGTCGTCGCGCGCACGACGTCCGCCTTGGCGCGGGTGACCTTCTCCGCGCCCAGCTCGCGCCGGACCAGCTCCACGTCCACCCGCGACGCACCGTCCATCAGGACAAGCACCGGCACCCCGTCCGCGGCGAAGATCAGCGACTTGCAGATCTGGCTGAGTTCGCAGTCGATCGCGGCCGCCGCCTCCTGCGCGGTCCTGGTCGCCTCCGGGAAGCGGCGGACGAGCGGGAGGACGTCGGCCAGGCCCAGCTCGGCGAGGGCCTCGGCGAAACGGGGGTGCGCGGCGGATGCGGCGGGTTCCGGGGTGCTCATAGCCGCACCGTAGCGCTCCGTGTACCCGCCACGCGACCAGGTATCGGCCCCGCCGTCAGCCCCCCGCCGTCAGTCCCCCGCGAGCAGCATCTGCCGCACCACGGGACCCGCCGAGTCACCGCCGTGGCCGCCCTGCTGGACGACCGCCGCCGAGGCCAGGTCGCCGCGCCAGGCCGTGAACCAGCCGTTCGGCTCCTTCTGCCCGTCGACCTCCGCCGAGCCGGTCTTCGCGCCCATGTCGGTGCCGAGCCCCGACATCGGCTCGACCGCCGTACCGGCGACCGCGGTGTAGTGCAGCAGGTCGCGCAGGGCGCTCACGGTCGACGGGGACAGCTTGCGGGACGCCGTGGCGAGCGTGCGGTGGTCGAATTCGGGCGAGACGAGGTAGGGCTGCTTGAACTCGCCCGTCTTGGCGGTGGCGACGACCGACGCCATGTTGAGCGGGTTCATCCGCACGCCGCCCTGCCCGATCAGCGAGGCCGCCATCTGCGCCTGCGACTGCACCGGGACCGCGCCGTCGAAGCTGGGCACGCCGATCGACCAGTTGTCGCGGCCGAGCCCGAAGACCTCCTGCGCCTGCTTCGTCAGGTCGCCGTCCTCCAGCTCCTTGGCCTGGCTGATGAAGGCGGTGTTGCACGAGCGCGCGAAGCTGGCCCGGAACGTGCCGTCCTTGATCTCGAACTTGTCGTCGTTCTGGAACTTCCAGCCGCCGTACGTCACGTACTTGGGGCACGGGTGCTTCTTGTCGACGCCCGCGAGGTTCTTCTCCAGGAGCATCGACGACGTCACGATCTTCATCGTGGAGCCGGGCGCGAGGGAGCCCTGGAGGGCCGTGTTGAAGCCTTCGGGGCGGGAGTTGGCGACCGCGAGGATCTCTCCGGTCGACGGCTTGATGACGACGACCGCGGCTTTCTCCCGCTTGGCGACCTGGCGTTCGGCGACGGCCTGCGACGTCGGGCTGATCGTCGTACGCAGCGTGCCGGGCGTGCCCTTGGAGAGCGTGACGAGCGTCTTGTCGGGCGTGTGCTCGCTCTCCTTGCCGCTGTCCTTGTGGACGACGCGCAGCTCGATGCCCGCCGTGCCGCCGGCCTTCTTGCCGTACTTCTCGCGCAGCCCGTCGATGACGGTGCCGAGCGAGGGGTACTCGGCCGCGGTCAGCTCGTTCCCGGAGCGGTCCGTCGCCTTGATCGGCGGGTCACCGGCCGCGCCCGTGACGAGCCGGTCACCGTCCTTGAGGTCCGGGTGCACGACGGACGCCTGCCACCCGACGAGCGGCTTGCCGTCCTTCACCCGCCGCACGACGGTCAGTTCGGAGCCGTACGCGAACGGCTTCGACTTTCCCCCGTACGCGACCGTCGCCGACACCGCGAACGGCATCTTCGCCCCGGCACGCTTCCCGGGCGTCAGCTTCACCCCGGACAGATGGGCGTCCTTGCCGTACGAGGTGAGGGCGGCCGTCGCCGCGGTGGCGTCGTCCGTGGCGGCCGCCGCCTTCGCGGTGTCGCCCGCGGCCCACGCGGTCAGGAACCGGTCGGCCGCGGTGCGGACCTCGGCCGCGGTGACGGGACCCGTCTTGATGCGGGGCTTGTCGTCGGCCGCGGTCGTCCGGTCCGAGTCGCCGCTGAAGAGGGCGTAGGCGCTGACTCCGGCGCCGAGCACCACGACGGCGACCACGCCGCCGATCACGGCCGCGTTCGCCTTCTTGCGCTCGGGTTGCCTGCCTCTGCTGCCCACCGGTCCTCCGTCGTTGCCTGTCTGCCCGGTCCACTGGGTTCCTCGCGGACGGCTCAGACTAAGGCGTCTTGATAAGTGCCCCCGACGTCGGCTCAGCTACCCGCCCGTAGCACCGCCGCCACGATCGGGCCCGCGGCGTCGCCGCCGTGGCCGCCCTCCTCGGTGACCGCCGCCGCCGCGACGTCCCCGCGGTAGGCGGTGAACCAGCTGTTCGACTTGGTCTGGCCGGTGACCTCCGCCGAGCCGGTCTTGGCGCCGATCTCCGGGCCGAGACCCGCCATGACCTGCGCGGCGGTGCCCACCGTCGCGGTGCGGTACATCATCTGCCGCAGCTGAGCGGCGGTGTTGGGGGCGAGGCCGCGGGCGGTGGCGAGCTGCCGGTCGTCGAGGGAGCGCGGCACGATCACCGGCTGCCGGAAGACACCCGTCTTCGCGGTCGCCGTGACGGACGCCATGTTCAGCGGGTTCATCTGGATCTGGCCCTGCCCGATGGCGTTGGCCGCGCGGTCGGGGCCGCCGGACGGCGGGATCTTGCCGTCCGCCGACGCGATGCCGGTCTTCCAGTTGTCCTGGCCGAGACCGAAGCGGTCCTGCGCCTCACGCGTCAAGGACTCGTCCGTCAGCGGCTTCTCGTCGATGAGCTTCACGAACGCGGTGTTGCAGGACCGCGCGAAGCTGTCCGCGAGGTTGGCGCCCTCGTTGGCCTTCATGCCCGGCAGGTTGTGGAAGGTCTGGCTCTGCCAGGTCGCGGTGTCCGTGCAGGGCGCCGGGCTGTTGACCGAGGCGACACCGTTGTCGATGAGCATCGCCGCGGTGATGACCTTCATCGTGGAGCCGGGGGCCTGCTCGCCCTGGAAGGCGGCGTTGAAGCCGTCCTGGCGGTGGTTGGCGACCGCCAGGACCTGGCCCGTGCTCGGCTGCACGGCCACCACGGACGACTCGTCGAAGCTCTTCACGGCCTTCTCCGCCGCCGCCTGCGCGGTCGCGCTGAGCGTCGTGTGCAGCTCGCCGGCCTTGCCCTTCACGAGCGTGAGCAGCGTCTTGGTCCCGGCGTCCTCGTTCTCGGGCTGGATGTACGTCTCCACACCCGCGCGGCCCCCGGCCGTGTCGCCGTACTTCTCGCGCAGCTGGTCCAGGATCGGCCCGAGCGAGGGGTACTTCTCCTTCGTCAGGACGGCGCCCGAGCGGTCCACGGCCTCGATGGGCGGCGCCGAGGCCTCGCCCGTGACGAGGGTGTCGCCCCTGCGCATGTCCGGGTGTACGACGGACGCCTGCCAGTCGACCAGCGCCTTGCCGGTGTTGAGGCCCCGCACGATCTTCAGCGAGGAGTCGTACGAGAGGGTCTTCTTCTTCCCCTCGAACGACACCGTGGCCTTCACCTTGAACGGCACCTGCGCCCCCGAGGGCGCCTCCGCCGTCAGCGTGGTCTGCGTGATGTGCGCGTCGTCGTGCCAGCCGGTCAGCGCCGAGAGCGCAGACTCCGCGTTGTTCGTGTACGTCGACGCGGTGCCCGGGTCGGACTTCGCCCACGCCGCGAGGAACTTCTGCGACACGTCCTTGATCTCGTCCGCCGTCGGCGGCCCCGTCCTGCGCGGCGAGGGTGCCCCCGCCGTACTCGATCCGCCCGAACCGGTCACGGCCGTCACCACGTTGTACGCGCCGTATCCCGCGCCCCCGACCATGATGGCGAACACCCCGCCGATCACAGCCGCCTTGGCCCCCTTGCGCATGCTGCGTCCCCTCCCCAGGTTCCGGTGGGGAACTTTAGGCGGCAGCCGTGCCCGGTGTGACGAGAGTGCGCAGATGTTGTCCGAACTTGTCCGAACGGAGACCGCTTGCGCGGGGTCGGGTCGTCCGAGGTCAGACCCAGGAGTCCAGCCACATCCGGGACTGCCAGGAGCTGAACGGTATCGCCTGGCCGGTATAGATCGGCCAGAAGCAGACGAAGTCTGCCCTGATCCGGCCCCCTAGGGCCCCGATCAGGGCATTTGCCTCTGGTCGGGGGCCGCATCAGGCGGCTTGGGCCGTCTCTGGGCCGTGATCAAGGTAGTGGGAGCGGCGGGCTCGGGCCTGGCTGCGTCGTCGGAGGAGGATGCGTTGGCCTCGTTCCGCTGGACCACGATCATCGCCATGTCGTCGTCCAGCGGGCCTCCTGCGTAAGCCTTGAGGTCGGTCGTGATCTTCTGCACCAGTGCTGCGGGCGCATGGTCGGCCCAGGCGGCGGCGCGCTCCGCGAGCGGATAGAAGATGCCCTCCCCGTCGCGGGTCTCGCTGACGCCGTCGGTATAGAGCAGAAGCTGGTCGCCATGGGCGAACGGGAAGGTCGTCTGGGCGTAGGGGCCGTCGGCCAGACCGCCAAGGCCAAGGGGCAGAGCGGGGTCCGGCACGCTGAGCGCGGTCACGGTGGAGTTGTGCAGGAGCAGGGGCGGCGGGTGCCCGCAGCTGATCACGTGAACCACCGGATCGTTGTCCGGGATGTCCACCACCGCGGCGGTCACGAAGCGTTCCTCGGCGTCCGCCTCGGCCCTCGAGGACTCCGAAAATTCCGCCAGACCCCACCGGACGGCGTTTTCCAGGTACGCGACCAGTTGCGGCAGCGGGGACTGACGGTGGGCCGCGGCGTGGAAGGCGCCCAGCATGATCGAGGTATCGCTGATCGAAGCGAGACCCTTGCCCCGTACATCCCCGATGACCAACCGGGTGGAGTCGGAGGTGCGGGCGACGGCATAGAGGTCACCACCGATACGGGTGTCGGCTTCGGCGCTGCGGTACTCCGAGGCGATGGACACCGGCCCGACCTTGCCCGGCAGCGGACGCAGGACGACGCGCTGTGTCGCGTCGGAGACCGAACGTACCCGGAGCAGCTCCAGCTCATGCCGGTCACGCAGAAGGGAGAAGAGCGTCAAGAGGGCGCAGAGCACCGCGAGGGCCGCCAGCTCGACGAGGACACTCTCGGTGATCAGGACCGAGCGCTCCGCCCCTGCGATGACAAGAGCCGCCACCGCGAGCCCACCGACCAGCGCGGTCAGCCGCGGACCCGTGACTGCGGAGGTAACCGCCGGGGCCACGATGAGTAGGTGGGCGAGATGGACGTCCGGCGGCAGGAAATGGTCGGCCACGGGTACCGCGACAATCAGCACCAAGGGGCCCACCAACCACAGTGCCGACCGGCGCCAGGCTTGCAGAGTCTGGGCCACTGGTGTCGTGATGGTCGCAACTGTCACGTTGATGCTCCTCGTTCCACACGTACCAACGCTTCGCCGGTCGTCACTCATTCCGGCATGCGGCCGTTCCCGGGCTACCGTCCGCGCGTATTTACCCGGACTGCTGTCCGGCGCCGAGCGGGAGGAGCTGCCGGTAACCGGCGGAACAGATCCGGCCCGGACCCAATTAGGGCGCCTCAGTCGCCCCTCAGCTGTACTCGCGGGCGGGGGGACGCCAGGAACAGGCTGTCCACCGCCTTCCGGGTGCGCCCCTCACTGCTCGGCATGAGGTGTGTGTAGGTCCGCAGCGTGAAGCCGGGGTCACTGTGCCCGAGGTACGTGCTCAGGGCTCGGATGTTCTCGCCCGCGTCCAGCAGAACGGATGCGTAGAAGTGCCTGAGGGCGTGCATGCCGTGCTCGCGCGCCGAGGCGTACCGCTCGCCCTCCTGGGGCTCCGGGATGATGCCAGCGGCGGCGATCTCCTAGGGCCTGTCTGGCGGGTGCGGGGTCGCGTCACCGACCCCGCACCCGCCAGTAATGTCACCCGAATAGCGCAACAGCATGGGCGTGCCACCCACATGGGTGAAGGTCAAGCTGACTAGTGCCCCAATTGAGGCAATACGTGAAAGGGGAACCAAATGCGCATTCGACGAATCTTCGCGGCCGTCATCGCCACGGCAGCCCTCGCCGGACTCGGCCTCACAGGCGCCGCCACCGCCACCGCCGCCACCGCCACCGCCGGCAGCGTCACCCCGGCCAGCGTCACCCCGGGTGAGTGCACGGACGGCGGCGGAACGATCGATCGGTCGACGCCCGTGCTCCCGACCTGCAGGGGCGGTATGTACGACGGGCAGACGGTCGACTAATCCCCACTAGGGCCCGTTGTGAAAGTGGATCGGCGCCCCGCAGCCACGCGCTGCGGGGCGCTCCCGCGCGAGCGTAGCCAGGAGAGTCGCAGGGACCGTGCCGACCCGTCGGGCACGCTGGGTCCGAGTCGGCCCGGAAGCACGTGGCGGGTGGGAACTCCTCATCTCGGCTGCCGGCTCGCGGCTCGTCATGATGAGCGAAGGGACGGACTGGCGCTCGCCTTCGAGGGCGCGCTCGCCCATGACGAGCGCCTGTGCCAAGTCGCCCTCCCGCGCGCCCCGCCGGGACCCTTGGAGGCCAAAGCCTGCCGACCGCCCGAAGCCAATGAACGCCGCCACCGGTTCGCCGACATCCGGGTCACCCTGAACCGCCGGGCCACCTCCCGGTCACTGGCCCCGGCCTCGATCAGATCAGCGGCTTCGAACCGCACTTGCTTACGCCGAGCCCGCTCCTCGGCCGCCAGCCCACCGCCATCGGGATACCTCACCTTCCCGGCATAGCGCATCCCACGGGAGCCGTCACGACCCGACGTAACCCGAACCGTTAGAGATCTCTAGTGGCAAGTTGGCACTAGCCAGTAGCCAGTACCTGTCCGTGGCGGCCCCGAGAGCTCAGCTTGAGCGAAGGGCAAGAAGGCGCGGCCTTCGGCCGCACGACCCTTGGCAGCTCGCTCAGCTCGCGCGCGACGGCCTCAGTCCAGCAATGCGCCGCTCCGCCCTCTCAGGCTGCCCCCGGAAGAGACCACCCCGCCCCGCCGGAGGGTGGTCTCTTCATCTCGCAGCCGAGGTTCAGCGTCCGCAGTGTCCGCAACCCCCACTCCTCTAAGAGCGGCCCTGACCTGCGGAAACCGGCTCTTCGTAACCGTGGGTGCCTGGACGCTAGTGGACGCTAAACAATCTGTTTAGCGTCCACACTGAAAGAGCAGGTCAGAGGGGGTAAGGGCAGCCCGGCGGACGTTGCGGACGCTATCTTCCCTCAACTCTCTAGGAAGGGTAGGGACGGCTCTTCAGACGGGGACCGCGAACCACCCCCCACATGAGCAGTGCTTGTCGCTTGTCGCCCACCTCTACAAACACACGCCCTCTGGGTTGTCGTGCGTCCGGGTAACTGAGAATTTCAGTGCGACATGACACTTTTCAGCGAGAAGTGGCACCACTCTGAATGCGCCCTGCGCGGAGCCTAAGCAGGCTGGGTGAAGTTGAATGCCGATCTATGCGAGCCGTCAGAAGCGCGGGTTGGCTTCTCCGGTGCCCATGCATGCTGCACAGGACTGGGGGTACTCAGCCGTAGTCCCCTTCCCGTGGCAGTTGCGGCATGGGGCCTGTCGTAGAGGGTTCGAGTTCGACCGCCGGTTCTCGATCCGCGTCTGCCTCCGCCACCACTTGCCGGTCTTCGAGTTTTCCCACCAGAGCCACAGACCAAGCAGAGTCATCCCGATTACCAACAGTGCGCCCATGGTTGCCATGGAAGCCCCGCCGGGGCGGGCAGTCAACCTGCGCAAGGGCAGGTGCTGACGCGTCAACGGAACCCGTGGCTCAGGATCGGCAGCGAACATCCCCGAGGCGCTTAGTTGGCCTGGCCGGGCGGTTCAGGTCCACGGACTTGCTTGGGTGGGTGCTGTCGAAGCGGTGCCAGAAGGCCTGAAAGCCCAGTAGGGCGCCACCCCTTATCGACATCCGGTGCCAAGTCGCGCTGACAGAACTTGCCGAATCCGCAGATCGGCGCCCACTTCTAGTGCCAACCTCTGCCGAAAGTCTCAGTAACGTCCCCTGACCTGGGAGGCGACAAGCGACAAGACAAGGCACGCGACAAGCTGCACGACAAGTCAGGCGACAAGCCCGCCCGCCTGAAAAGCCTCGCGAGTCCACGGCCGGCCGGAGCGTGGTCGTGGCGGGAACCCCTTGGAAGGCCTTCAGGCAAGAGGAGCACCCTGGGGCGGAGGCGTGCTCCTCTTGCTGTTCGGCGGCAACGCCGCCCCCGCTGAGCCCCCTATTGCCTTCCAGGGCGTGCGGCGCGTTCCTGGCGACGGCCGTCGCGCGCGAGCGGAGCGAGCTGCCAAGAGTCGTGCGGCCGAAGGCCGCACCTTCATGCCCTTCGGGCCGATGGCCCGCTATCGGGGTCGCTAACGTTAGCGGGCTTTCGCCCTGGTGAAGGAGCAAAAACGAGCCCCGGCCGGGGCCGTCTGTGGGCCGCCCGAGGGAGACCGACGACGACCGACAACGACGGAGAACGACAGGAGCGGCACGACCGCCAGCCTTGCCGCTCCTGCCCAACTTCGCAGCTAGACCCAGGAGTCCAGCCACATCCGGGACTGCCAGGAGCTGAACGGGATCGCTTGGCCGGTATAGATCGGCCAGAAGTAGACGAAGTTCCACACGATCAGCAGGACGAGCACGCCCGCGCCCGCCGCGCCCACGACTCTGCGCCGCTCCCCGGAGCCCGGTGGCCCGAGGATCGCGCCGACCAGCATCGCGACGGCGAGACAGAGGAAGGGCACGAAGACGACCGCGTAGAAGAAGAAGATCGTGCGTTCCTGGTAGTTGAACCAGGGCAGATAGCCCGCGGCGATGGCGCACGCGATGGCTCCCGCCCGCCAGTCGCGGCGGAAGAACCAGCGCCACAGCAGATACAGCACGGCGAACGCCGCGGCCCACCACAGCAGCGGGGTGCCGAGCGCGAGGACCTCGCGGGCGCACTTGTCGCCCGCGCCGGCCGGGCAGCCGTCCTTGCCGGGCAGCGGGGACTCGTAGAAGTACGAGACCGGCCTGCCGTCGACGAGCCAGCTCCACGGGTTCGACTGGTAGATGTGCGGGGAGCTGAGCCCCACGTTGAACTTGTAGACCTCGTGCTCGTAGTGCCACAGGCTGCGCACCCAGTCGGGGAACAGCCAGGTCCAGGAGCCGCCCCGGCCGTCGGTCGCCGCCCAGTTGCGGAAGTAGCCGCCGGTCCCGTCGGCAGGAGAAAGGATCCAGCCGAGCCAGGACAGGACGTAGGTGCCGACCGCGACCGGCACCGTCGACAGGAACGCCCAGCCGAGGTCCCGCTTGAGCACGGTGACGTACGGCCGGCCGGCCCCGGCGACGCGGCGCGCGCCGACGTCCCACAGGACCGTGAGGATGCCGAACGCGGCCACATAGATGAAGCCGTTCCACTTCGTGCCCGCGGCGAGACCCAGGCACAGGCCGGCCAGCAGCCGCCACGGGCGCAGGCCCAGGCGCAGCGTCTCGGCGATGTGCGCGTCGGGGCGTGGCACGCCGTCCTCGCCCCTCGGGAGCGCGGCAGCGAGCTTCCCGCGCGCCTTGTCGCGGTCCACGACCAGGCAGCCGAACGCGGCAACGACGAAGAACACGAGGATCGAGTCGAGGAGCGCCGTGCGGCTCATGACGAACGCGAGGCCGTCCACGGCGAGCAGCAGACCGGCCAGGCAGCCGAGGAACGTCGAGCGGAACAGCCGCCGCCCGATGCGGCACACCAGCAGCACGCACAGCGTGCCGAGCACCGCCGTCATGAACCGCCAGCCGAACGGGTTGAACCCGAACAGCCACTCACCGATCCCGATGACGTACTTGCCGACCGGCGGATGCACGACGTACGCGGCGTCGTGCGGGATCGGCACATGGCCGTCGGTCTTGAGGATCAGGTCGTTGGCGTTCTTGTCCCAGTTGACCTCGAAGCCGCGGTGGATCAGCGCCCACGCGTCCTTCGCGTAGTACGTCTCGTCGAATATCACGGCCTTCGGGCTGCCGAGATGCCAGAACCGCATCAGGCCCGCGACCAGCGTCACGAGCAGCGGACCGAGCCAGCCCGACCAGCGCGTCATGCCCCGCGCGACCCCGTCGGAGAGGCCGAGCGTCGCCCACAGCCGCGACGACGGCGGCGCGTACGGCGGCACGAGCCGCGTGCCCACGTCGCCTCTGGGCCGCGCCACGTGACCGAACCGCCGCAGCCGGCGCTCCCACATCGACGGCTGCCGCCCCTCGCCGGGGCTTCGGCCCGGCGGGGCGCTGGTCGAGGGCGAGTGCGGCGAGGACGCAGTACTGGTCACCGCGCCATCGTAGGGAACGTCACTGTGCGAGTCCCGTGTGCGGCCCGACCGAGTCGGCCGGCCCCCGCCCCTGCGAGGATGGATCCCGTGACATCAAGCCCAGAATCCCCCGGAACGCTCGTGCTCGCGGGCACGCCCATCGGAGACGTGTCGGACGCGCCGCCCCGGCTCAGCAAGGAGCTGGCCGGCGCCGACGTCATCGCCGCCGAGGACACCCGCAGGCTGCGGCGCCTGACGCAGGCGCTCGGGGTGACGCCGGGCGGGCGCGTCGTGTCGTACTTCGAGGGGAACGAGTCCGCCCGCACACCCGAGCTGGTCGAGGCGCTCGCGGGCGGGGCCCGGGTGCTGCTCGTGACCGACGCGGGGATGCCGTCCGTGTCCGACCCCGGGTACCGGCTCGTCGCCGCCGCCGTCGAGCGGGACATCAAGGTCACCGCCGTGCCCGGTCCGTCCGCCGTGCTGACCGCGCTCGCGCTGTCCGGGCTGCCCGTCGACCGGTTCTGCTTCGAGGGCTTCCTGCCCCGCAAGGCCGGCGAGCGCATGGGCCGGCTCAAGGAAGTGGCGGAGGAACGCCGCACCCTCGTCTATTTCGAGGCCCCGCACCGCCTCGACGACACCCTCGCCGCGATGGCGGAGGCATTCGGCGCCGACCGCAGGGCGGCCGTGTGCCGCGAGCTCACCAAGACGTACGAGGAAGTGAAGCGGGGCCCGCTCGGGGAACTCGCGAAATGGGCCGCTGAAGGCGTACGCGGCGAAATCACCGTCGTCGTCGAGGGCGCCCCGGAGAAGGGCGCGGAGTCACTCGACGCCTCCGAGCTGGTGCGCAGGGTGCAGGTGCGCGAGGAGGCGGGGGAGCGGCGCAAGGAAGCAATCGCCGCGGTGGCCGCCGAAGCGGGGCTACCCAAGCGTGAGGTCTTCGATGCCGTGGTGGCGGCAAAGAATGCCGCTCGGGGCGCCCCATCGGAGGGCAAAGGACTATCGTGAAAAGCAAAGCGCAGGCCGAGCATCGGGCCTCTTCCGATAAGGAAAGGCCAAATCGGATCCAATAGTCGACAGGCCTGATGCGATCGCGCCGGGAGAAGCGTCCACTGGTTGAAGGGACGCACCCGTCCCTCGCTTCAGGGTGGATGTAATGCCCCGCCCTGAGGTGCCTTGTCCAGCGGACAAGAGGAGCAGGCATGAGTGAGATCGCAGGCGCCGTACCGACCCCGACCGGTGCTGCCGCACCCCAGATACCCAACCGGAGCGCGGCCACAGCCATCGCCCACGAGTCGTACGCCTTCGCCTGCATGCGGTGCGGTCACGGCTGGGAACAGAGTTACGAGATCGAGCACCACATCGACGGCGACGGCGCTGAGTTCGTGATGTACGTGGTGGGCGGCGAGCGGGTCCCGTCGCCGCTGACCCGGCCCACGTGCCTCAACTGCGGCGGCCATGTCGTACGGATCATGAGGGCGGGGCGGGTCTCGTCGATCCTCGGCATGATGCACCGCGAGGAGACGGAGCCCGCGCGACGGCACGAGACCGGCGCGGAGGCGGGGGAGCACCCCGCGAAGGACCACCACTGGCACCTCTCCGACCTGCTGCATCCCTTCCAGAACCGCAAAACAGACTGAGCGCCGACTGCGCACGGGCTGAGCGGCAACCGCACCCCGACGACCCCAGTGACCCCGGCTTCGTAAAATCGGGGCATGAGCTCTGACCGTTCGAAGGACGTCACCCCGCCGCCGCTGCCCGCGCCCCTCGCGGTGCCGGTCGCCGACTCGCACACCCACCTCGACATGCAGTCGGGCACGGTGGAGGAGGGCCTCGCCAAGGCCGCGTCGGTGGGTGTGACGACCGTCGTCCAGGTCGGCTGCGACGTGAACGGGTCCCGCTGGGCCGCCGACACCGCGGCCGCGCACCCGAGCGTGCACGCCACCGTCGCCCTGCACCCGAACGAAGCGCCCCGTATCGTCCTCGGCGACCCCGACGGCTGGTCGCGGCAGGGGGAGCGGCCGGCCGGCGGCGACGCGGCCCTCGACGAGGCGCTCGCGGAGATCGACCGGCTCGCGGCCCTCCCGCACGTCAAGGGCGTCGGCGAGACCGGACTCGACCACTTCCGTACGGGACCTGAAGGCATCGCCGCGCAGGAGCGCTCCTTCCGGGCCCACATCGAGATCGCCAAGCGGCACGGCAAGGCGCTCGTGATTCACGACCGCGACGCCCACGACGACGTGCTGCGGATCCTCAAGGAGGAGGGCGCCCCCGAGCGCACCGTCTTCCACTGCTACTCCGGAGACGCGGAGATGGCCCGGATCTGCGCGGAGAACGGCTACTTCATGTCGTTCGCCGGGAACATCACCTTCAAGAACGCGCAGCCCCTGCGCGACGCGCTCGCCGTCGCTCCGCGCGAGCTCGTCCTGGTCGAGACCGACGCGCCCTTCCTGACCCCCGCGCCCTACCGCGGACGGCCTAATGCCCCGTATCTCATTCCGGTCACGCTGCGCGCGATGGCCGCGGTGAAGGGCCTCGACGAGGACGCCCTCGCGGCGGCCGTCTCCGCCAACACGGCCCGCGCCTTCGGCTACTGAACGACCACGCTCCCGGGACGGCGCCCGGCGGGTGAGGCCGGCAACGAGACGCGACACAGCGTAGTCGTGATGCTTTGGAGAGTGACGATGCTCCGCTAGGTTCTCCTCGCCGATCCGGACCCAGGAGCGTCGTCGTGAGCAATTCGCCGTACGGGACGTATGAGCCGCAGGAAACGCTCGACGCGCTCGGGACATACGACCCACCGCCCGGCCCGCAGTCCTACGGGGGCACCTACCGCCCCGGCTACGAGTCGATGGAGACCCAGCCGGCCTGGCAGGTGCCCGAAGCGCTGCTGCCGCACCAGTCCGCCCCGGCCGCGGGGCGCGCCGAAGCCCGCAGGGCGGCCCGGCGCAGGAAACGGCCCGAGCGGCCCGAGACCCTCAGACGCCTGCTGCCGCAGGCCCTCGTCGTCGTGTTCCTGGCCGGCGGCACCACCGCGTTCGTCGCCGCCGACAAGGCGGTCCAGCTCAGCGTCGAAGGCAGGCCGCGCACCCTGCACACCTTCGCGGACGACGTCGGCGAGCTGCTCGCCGACGAGGGGGTCGACGTCGGCCCGCACGACGTCGTCGCGCCCGCCCCCGGGACCGCCCTGGCCAGCGGGGACGAGGTCACCGTGCGCTACGGCAGGCTCGTCCACCTCACCATTGACGGGCAGCGCCGCCAGGTGTGGACCACCGCGGGCACCGTCGACGGCGCGCTCCACCAGCTGGGCGTGCGCGCCGAGGGCGCCTACGTCTCCGCGTCCCGCTCCCGCCGCATCGCCCGCGACGGCCTCGAGTTCGACGTCCGCACGGAACGCAGCGTCACGGTCATGGCCGACGGGCGCGAGCGCACCATCCGTACCAACGCCGCCACCGTCCGGGACGCCGTGGACGAGGCGGGCGTCTCGCTGCACGGCCAGGACACCACGTCCGTGCCGCAGGACAGCTTCCCGCGCGACGGGCAGACGATCACCGTCATGCGGATCAAGGGCAGCAAGGAGGTGCGCGAGGAAGTCATCCAGTACGCCGTGGAGCGCACCCAGGACCCGACGCTGTTCCGCGGCACCGAGGTCGTCGAACGGGCGGGCCGCCAGGGCGCCCGCCGCGTCACCTACGCCCTGCGCACCGTCAACGGCGTCAAGCAGAAGCCGCGCCGCATGAGCGCCGAGGTCGTGCGCGAGCCGCGCAGCCAGGTCGTGAAGGTCGGCACCAAGCCGCTGCCGCCCTCCGTCGCAGGCGCCGACGGCCTGAACTGGGGCGGGCTCGCCCGGTGCGAGTCCGGCGGGCGCCCCGCCGCGACCGACGCCACCGGCACCTATGGCGGCCTCTACCAGTTCGACGTACAGACCTGGCACAGCCTGGGCGGCGGCGGCCGGCCCCAGGACGCGTCCGCCTCCGAGCAGACGTACCGGGCGAAGAAGCTCTACGTGCGGCGCGGGGCGAGCCCGTGGCCGCACTGCGGGGGCCGCCTGCACGGGTAGGGCCCCCGCGGTCCGGTCGGGACCCGGTCGTGGCGCCCCGTACCCTGAGACCGTGAGCACCACTGACCCCCAGGGCCCCCTGCTTGGCCCCGCCGACATCCGCGAACTGGCGGCAGCCCTGGGCGTGCGGCCCACGAAACAGCGCGGCCAGAACTTCGTCATCGACGCCAACACGGTCCGCCGCATCGTCCGCACCGCGCAGGTCACCCCCGAGGACAACGTCGTCGAGGTCGGCCCCGGCCTCGGCTCGCTGACCCTGGCGCTCCTGGAGGCGGCGGCCCACGTCACCGCCGTCGAGATCGACGACGTGCTCGCGGCCGCGCTGCCCGCGACGATCGAGGCCCGCCTCCCGCAGAAGAAGGACGCCTTCGCGCTCGTCCACTCCGACGCGATGCAGGTACGCGAACTTCCTGGCCCCGCGCCCACGGCGCTCGTCGCGAACCTGCCGTACAACGTCGCCGTGCCGGTCCTGCTCCACATGCTCGACACCTTCCCCACCATCGAGCGCACGCTCGTCATGGTGCAGGCCGAGGTCGCCGACCGCCTCGCGGCCGCCCCCGGCTCGAAGGTCTACGGCGTCCCGTCGGTCAAGGCCAACTGGTACGCGGACGTGAAGCGCGCCGGCTCCATCGGGCGGAACGTCTTCTGGCCCGCGCCGAACGTCGACAGCGGCCTCGTCGCCCTGGTCAAGCGCGCCGAACCCGTGGCGACCACCGCCTCCAAGCGCGAGGTCTTCGCCGTGGTCGACGCGGCCTTCGCCCAGCGCCGCAAGACCCTGCGCGCCGCCCTGTCCGGCTGGGCCGGATCGGCCGCCGCCGCCGAGGCCGCCCTGGTCGCGGCCGGTGTCTCCCCGCAGGCGCGCGGCGAGGCCATCACGGTCGAGGAGTTCGCAAGGATCGCGGAGAACAAGCAGTGAGCGTGACCGTACGGGTCCCCGCCAAGGTCAACGTCCAGCTCGCGGTGGGCGCCGCCCGCCCCGACGGCTTCCACGACCTCGCCAACGTCTTCCTCGCCGTCGGCCTGCACGACGACGTCACGGCGACCGTGGCCGACGAACTGACCCTCACCTGCGAGGGCCCCGGCGCGGACCAGGTCCCCCTCGACCGCACGAACCTCGCGGCCCGCGCCGCGATCGCGCTCGGCGAGCGGTACGGGATCGAGCCCCGCGTCCACCTCCACATCGACAAGGACATCCCCGTCGCCGGCGGCATGGCGGGCGGCTCCGCGGACGCGGCCGGCGCGCTCGTGGCCTGCGACGCACTGTGGGGCACCGGCGCCACTCGGGACGAACTCCTGGAGATCTGCGCCGAGTTGGGCAGCGATGTGCCGTTCAGCCTGGTCGGCGGGGCGGCGCTCGGCACCGGACGCGGCGAGAAGCTTCAACTCCTGGACGTGGGCGGGAAGTTCTGGTGGGTGTTCGCGGCCGCCGACGGAGGGCTCTCGACGCCCGCCGTGTACGGCGAGTTCGACCGCCTCGCCGAAGGCCGCGCCGTCCCCGAGCCGGAGGCCTCGCCCGCGCTGCTCGACGCCCTGCGCTCCGGCGACGCGACCGCGCTGGCCGCGACGCTCACGAACGACCTCCAGCCCGCCGCGCTCTCGCTCTTCCCCGCGCTGAAGGACGCCCTCGACGCGGGCGCGGCGGCGGGCGCCCTCGCGGCGCTGGTCTCCGGCTCGGGCCCGACCACGGCGTACCTCTGCGCGGACGAGACGTCGGCGCACACGGTCGCCGCCGCCCTCACGGCGTCCGGCACCTGCCGCTCCGTACGGGTCACGACGTCACCGGCGCCGGGCGCGACGGTCGTCCGGGGCTGACACAGCGGGACGTACTCACGGGTAACTGAGTACGTCCGCGCTGTCGGCGACCGCGGGTGCCGCGGCACCGTGGTCGCCATGACCACCGACACCACGAGCGCCCGGCACCGGCGCCGCAGACGCCGCATCGGCAGCGCTGTCGTCCCGCTCGGCGCGCTCGCCCTCGTCGGGCTGCACTCCGCGCTCGCCACCCGCGGCCACCTCCTGCCCCCGCCCGCCGGGGGCGGCTGGCAGGGCAGGGTCGTACGGCCGCGCGAGGTCGCCGCGGTCCTCAGTCGGGCCGGCGCAGGTCCCCGCAGCCGGGCCGCTCGGCGGCGCGCTGCACGAAGGCCCTGAACGCGGCCGTCGCGAACTTCCCGTCGTGGGGCATGGCGTGGTACGGCGCGACCGTGAACCGGGCGCCGCGGCACCCGCACCCCCGTCCCCCGCTCCCTCGCCCCCGCCCGTGTCCGGGCCGTCACAGCGAAGGCGCAGGCTGTCGGGCCCCTCGCGGCGACTACGCTGGAAGACTGATCCATCCCCTTGTCAGGAGCGAAATGGCAGTCAACCTGGTCAATGTCGAGGCAGTCAGCAAGGTGTACGGCACCCGTGCCCTGCTCGACGGCGTATCGCTCGGCGTGTCCGAGGGGGACAGGATCGGTGTCGTCGGGCGCAACGGCGACGGCAAGACCACCCTCATCCGGATGCTCGCCAAGCTGGAGGAGGCCGACACCGGCCGCGTCACCCACAGCGGCGGCCTGCGCCTCGGCGTCCTCACGCAGCACGACTCCCTCGACCCCGAGGCGACCGTCCGGCACGAGGTCATCGGTGACCTCGCCGACCACGAGTGGGCGGGCAACGCCAAGATCCGCGACGTGCTCACCGGCCTCTTCGGCGGACTCGACCTGCCCGGCTTCCCGCAGGGCCTCGACACGGTCATCGCCCCGCTGTCCGGCGGCGAGCGCCGCCGCATCGCGCTCGCGAAACTCCTCATCGGCGAGCCCGACCTGATCGTCCTCGACGAGCCCACCAACCACCTCGACGTCGAGGGCATCTCCTGGCTGGCGGGCCACCTCCGGGCCCGCCGCTCCGCCCTCGTCTGCGTGACCCACGACCGCTGGTTCCTCGACCAGGTCTGCACCCGCATGTGGGACGTGCAGAAGGGCGACGTCTTCGAGTACGAGGGCGGCTACAGCGACTACGTCTTCGCGCGCGCCGAGCGCGAGCGCATCGCGGCGACCGAGGAGACCAAGCGGCAGAACCTGATGCGCAAGGAGCTGGCCTGGCTGCGCCGCGGCGCCCCGGCCCGCACCTCCAAGCCCCGCTACCGCATCGAGGCGGCGAACGAGCTCATCGCCGATGTGCCGGAGCCGCGCGACAAGAGCGAGCTGATGAAGTTCGCCAGCTCCCGGCTCGGCAAGACCGTCTTCGACCTCGAGGACGTCACCGTGCAGGCCGGGCCCAAGGTCCTCCTCAAGCATCTGACCTGGCAGCTCGGCCCCGGCGACCGCATCGGCCTC
Source organism: Streptomyces sp. NBC_01445 (assembly GCF_035918235.1). Lineage (NCBI taxonomy): Bacteria > Bacillati > Actinomycetota > Actinomycetes > Kitasatosporales > Streptomycetaceae > Streptomyces > Streptomyces sp. NBC_01445. The sequence goes on from NZ_CP109485.1 coordinate 5,976,640, forward strand.
GTCGGTGTGAACGGCGCCGGCAAGACCTCCCTCCTGCGGGCCATGGCACAGGCCGCCCGCACCGCCGGCGAGGAGCAGCCCGCGGCGGGCCGCGTCGCCGTCGGCAAGACCGTGAAGCTCGCCTACCTCTCGCAGGAGGTCGCCGAGCTCAACCCCGAACTGCGCGTCATCCAGGCCGTGCAGCAGGTCCGCGACCGCGTCGACCTCGGCAAGGGCCGCGAGATGACCGCGGGCCAGCTCTGCGAGACGTTCGGCTTCAACAAGGAGAAGCAGTGGACGCCGGTCGGCGACCTCTCCGGCGGTGAGCGCCGCCGCCTCCAGATCCTGCGCCTCCTCATGGACGAGCCGAACGTCCTCTTCCTCGACGAGCCGACGAACGACCTCGACATCGAGACCCTCACGCAGCTGGAGGATCTCCTCGACGGCTGGCCCGGCTCCATGGTCGTGATCTCCCACGACCGGTTCTTCATCGAGCGCACCACGGACCGGGTGTTCGCGCTGCTCGGCGACGCCACGCTGCGGATGCTGCCGCGCGGTATCGACGAGTATCTGGAGCGCCGCCGCCGCATGGAGGAGGCCGTCGCCGCCTCGATGACGGCCGCCGCCCCGGCCCCCGCCACGGGCACGCCGGAGAAGGCGGTGTCCGCCGCGGACGCCCGCGCCGCGAAGAAGGAACTCCAGAAGATCGAGCGGCAGCTGGACAAGATGTCCGAGCGGGAGACCAAGCTGCACGCACAGATCGCCGATAACGCCACGGACTTCGCGAAGGTGGCCAAGCTGGACGGCGAGCTGCGCGAACTGGTCGGGGAGCGCGAGGAGTTGGAGATGCGCTGGCTCGAGCTCGCGGAGGACGCGTGAAGCTCCCGTAACAGACCCATCACGGGCCGGTGCTCCCTTGGGAACAGGGGAGCGACCGGCCCGATGTGCTACTGCACAGGGTGATAGAAAGGGCGCTCTGGGTTTGCCTGAGAACGACCAGAGAACGTCCTGAAATCGACCAGGCGAGCAGACACATCAGTGAAGACGGGGGGAGCGCTGATGACTCAGCCGCCCAACCAGCCGCCGCAAGGCGGCTTCGGAGCACCACAGGATCCACAGCAGCCACCGGGTCAGCCGCAGACGCCGCCGGCCCAGCCGCCGCAGCCTCCGGGCCAGCCGCCGCAGACGCCGGCCCCGCAGCCCGGATACGGCTACCCGCAGCAGCCGGGCCCGTACGGCCAGCCCCCGCAGGGCGGCCCCTACGGTCAGCCGCAGCAGCCGGGTCCCTACGGACAGCCGCAGCAGCAGCCGGGACCGTACGGCCAGCAGCCCCAGTACGGCTATCCGCAACAGCAGCCCCAGTACGGCTACCCGCCGCAGCAGCAGCCCCCGTTCCCCGGTGGTCCCGCGGGCCCGGGCGGCGGCAAGAACCCCTTCAAGGGCCGGACCGGGATCATCGTGGCCGCCGCCGTGGCCGTCGTCGTGATCGCCGGCGGTGTGGTGTGGGCGGTCGTGGGCGGCGGTGACGACAAGAAGAAGGACCCCGTCGCCGACAAGAGCCAGGACCCCAAGCCCACCGGCTCCGCGCCGGTCGACCCGGGTGACGGCTCCGGTGACGGACGCGACGGCAAGGAGGACCTCAACGCGGGCCGCCAGGCCGGTGAGTCGAAGGTCCTCTGGTACAAGACGGCCCCCAAGGCCCCCGGCGACGGTGCTGACGCGCCCGGCATGTGGGTCACCGACACGCTCGCCGCGAAGGCGGTCTACAACGAGCTCGTCGCGTACAACATCTCGGACGGCAAGCCGAGTTGGCCGACCATCAAGCTCCCGCAGAAGATCTGCGGCGCCAGCGTGCAGAAGTCGGACGACGACAAGGTCGCCATCGCGTACATGAGCGGTGTCACCGACCGCGCCAAGTGCAACCAGGTCCAGCAGATCGACCTGAAGACCGGCAAGAAGGACTGGGAGAAGAAGATCCCCGAGGGGGACCTCTTCGACGGCACCGGCAGCGGTGTCGAACTCACCTACGCGGGCAGCACGTTGATGGTCGGCCGCCAGATGTCCGGCCTCGGCCTGAGCGTCAGCGACGGCAAGCAGCTCTTCGAGAAGAAGAAGTACGGCGCGGCCTGCTTCCCCGGCGCCTTCGCCGGCGGCGAGCGCCTCCTGGCCGTCTCCTCCTGCGGTGCCTCCACGGACAAGGAGCACGACGAGATCCAGGAGCTGGACCCGGCGACGGGCAAGGCGAAGTGGACCAAGCCGTTCCCCAAGGGCTGGAAGGTCGCCCGCGCCTACTCCGTCTCGCCGGTCGTCCTCTACCTCACCAACGAGGACAAGAAGCAGTGGAACATCACCACGCTGAAGAACGGCAGCAGCGCGGTGCGTTCCGAGGTCTCGGTCGACGAGGACTTCGCGCCCGAGTGCGGCTGGGCCATCCTCGACCGTGACCTCCAGGGCTGCACGGGTGTCGCCGCCGACACCAACACGCTGTACCTGCCGACCAAGGCGACCAGCGGCAGCGCCAACGAGGTCGTCGCGATCAGCCTGGAGAACGGCAAGGAGCGCTGGCGCGCGAAGTCGCCGGTGGCGCAGAACATGCTGCCGCTGAAGACCGAGGGCGGCGCCGTGATCGCCTACGTCAACGCCTCGTACGACGCCGGTGGCAGGGTCGTATCGATCGCGACGGCGGGCTCGCACACGCCGAAGACCCTGCTGCAGAACCCGGCGGGAACCGCGCAGATCGAGAACGGCTTCTACTCCAAGGCGGTCGACTACGTCGACGGGCGCTTCTACATCTCCACGACGCGCCTGTCCGGCACGGCCAAGGGCGAGGAGAAGCTGATGCTGGCGTACGGCAAGTGACCGCCGCAGCCCCAGTGACCGCCCACCGCACCGCTGCCCGCTCCTTCTCCCCGTCACCCGAGGTACAGACGTCATGACGCAGCCGCCCCAGCCGCCCAACGAGCCGCCGCAGGGCCCCCCGCCGGTGGGCTTCGGCAAGCCGCAGGATCCCCCGTCCGGAGGGTTCGGCGCGCCGCAGGACCCGCCGCCCGGAGGGTTCGGCGCGCCCACGCCGCCGCCCCCGCCCGCGCAGCAGCCCGGCTACGGCTACCCGCAGGCGCCCCAGACCCCGCCCCCGGCGCAGCCGCCCGCCCAGCCGCCGACGCCGCCGCAGGGCCAGCCCGGGGGCTACGGCCACCCGCAGCCCCCTGCCCCCAACTACGGCTACCCGCAGGCCCCTCAGGGCCAGCCGCCGACGCCCCCGCAGGGCTACGGCTACCCGGGCCAGCAGCCGCCGCAGTACGGCGCCTACCCGCCGCCGGGCACCGTGCCCATGCAGGCGGCGGGCGGCGGCGCCGGCAAGAAGATCAGCTCCCAGATGATGATCATCATCGGCGCTGTCGTCGCGGTCGCCCTGATCATCGGCGGCGGCGTCTGGTACTCGGCGTCGTCCGGCGACGACAAGACCGACACCAGCACCGCGGGCCCGACCGGTGGCACCGGTGGCAAGGGCGGAGACGAGAACAAGGGCGGCTCCGGCGGCACCACCACCGGCGGCGCGAGCAAGGAGAAGGTCCCGGGGAACACCAGCTCCCAGGTCCTCTTCCAGCTGCCCCAGCACGAGGTGCCCAAGGACGAGGTGTTCAGCACCAAGGGCTCCTGGCTCACGGACACGACGTACGCCAAGGCGGGTCTCGGCGAGATCAACGGCTACGCCGCGGACACCGGCAAGAAGTCCTGGACGCTCCCGCTGCCCGGCCAGACGTGCGGCGGGGCCCCCGAGGTCACCCAGGACGGCCTGAGCGCGGTCATCAGCGAGGCGGCCCCGCGCAAGCCCAAGGAGTACGACTACCAGCCCTGCACCAAGATCACGGTCTTCAACGTCGACACGGGCAAGAAGCTGTGGACGAAGAGCGTCGGCACCGGCGGGCGTGACATCCCGTTCAAGGAACTGTCGATCACCGGCTCCACGCTGGCGGCCGGCGGCGGCTACGACGGTGGCGCGGCCCTCGACATCAAGTCGGGCAAGATCCTGTGGCAGCCGCAGGCCGGCTCCTGCGAGGACGTCGGCTACCGCGGCGGCGAGCAGCTGGTCGCGGTGCGCAAGTGCGGTGACTACGGCGACGAGAAGCACCAGGTGCAGCTCCTCGACCCGGCGACGGGCAAGCCGAAGTGGACCTACAAGATCCCGGCCGACGTGAACGTCATCTCCGTCGTCTCCAGCAAGCCGGTCACCTTCGTGATCGCCACCGGCGAGGAGGTCGAGATGTCGGACCTGTTCTCCCTCGACGACACCGGCAAGCTGCGCGCCAAGGTCTCGCTGGAGAAGGACCGTTACGACTTCGACTGCGACGTCAGCGAGATTCACGGCTGCCGTGGCATCACGGTCGGCAACGACCGCGTCTACATGCCGACTCGCGAGCACGACGGCGGCGGCACGTCCGGCCAGACCAACGAGATCGTGTCGTTCTCCCTGGCGAACGGCCAGCTCACCGGTGACCGCGTCGACGGCGGTGAGTACACGCTCTTCCCGGTCCGCATGGACGGCGGGAACGTCCTGGCGTACAAGGACGGCCCCTACGACAAGGGCGCCGAGATCGTCACGATCGACCCGAAGACGCTGAAGCAGAAGACGCTCCTGGTCACTCCGGCGACGGAGACCGTGACCAGCGTCATCAGCAGCATGACCCCCACCCAGTCCGAACTGCTCTACACCAACGGCAGGCTGGCCATGGGCAAGGAACTCATCTCCAAGCCGTATTCGGCGGACGAGAAGGAGTACGAGGCCGTGGTCTTCGCGGCGAAGTAACTCCGGAGCCGTTCACCGCGGACTCACGACGGCCCCGCACCCTCACAGGGTGCGGGGCCGTCGTGCCAGGCGCCCGCCGCCGGGAGATTCCGGCATTCCGGGTCACTTCTCACCAGTAGGGGAAGCGCAACGCCGAACGAGCGTGTAGCTTCCGGGAGATGGAGGAGGTCGGGGAGTCGGGGGGCTTTCCGTGCCGAGGGGGTTCTGGGGGTCCTACGGGATCCCGGGGGATGTGGGGGATGGCTCTATGGGTGTGCGGCTCATGGTGGTCGACGACCACCGACTGCTCGCCGAGGCGCTCGCTTCGGCTCTCAAGCTGCGCGGGCACCGGGTGCTCGCGGCGGCCGCGCCGGCCGCGGGAGCGGCCGAGCTGGTGATCCAGCGGGCGCCCGAGGTCTGCCTCATCGGTACGGCGACGCCCGCGGAGCCGGGCATCTTCGACCCGATCGTGCGCATCAAGCGGGAGCGCCCGCAGGTGGCGGTCGTCGTCCTCGGGCCCGTGCCGTCACCGCGCGGGATCGCGGCGGCGTTCGCGGCCGGCGCCTGTGGCTACGTACGGCACGACGAGCGGATCGAGGGGGTCGAGCGCGCCCTGATGAAGGCGCGGGCGGGCGAGGCGGCCGTGGCGCCGCAGCTCCTGCAGGGAGCCTTCAGCGAGCTGCTCAACCCGGCCGCGCAGCCAGACGACGAGGGGCAGCGGCTCCTGCAGATGCTGACGCCGCGCGAGGTCGAGGTCCTGGTCCGGGTCGCGGACGGCGAGGACACCCGGCTCATCGCGGCCGGAATGGGCATCGCCCCGAGCACGGCCCGTACGCATGTGCAGCGGGTCCTGATGAAGTTGGGCGTCGGCTCGCGCCTGGAGGCGGCGGCGCTGGCCGCGCGCACGGGGCTCCTCGACCGGGCGGGGCCGGTGGTCCCGGCGGCTCCGGGCGTGCCGGATCCGGAGTCCTGAGCTAGAGTCGATCCCGTGCTCGTCACCGCGACTCGTGGTGTGCGGGCAGTGCGTCGGTGGTCCAAGGAAAGGCGCCCCGCTTCCTGCGGGGAGATGCAGGTGCAAGGCCTGCTCGGCGCTCCACCCCAAGTCCCGTCCCGCTTCGGCGGGGCGGGACTTGTTTCGTTCACGGGGTGGGGCCCGGCTTGAATCCGCGGAGCAGGTACGCCAACGACTGTGCAGTGGTGACCAGTTCGACGCGGTCGTTGCCTTTCGCCGCCGCAGGCGAAATGAGAGGCGAGTCTTCGGAGTTCGAAGGGCCGGAGGCCATCACCCGTAGGTGATGGCCTCCGGCCGGGGCAAAGGGCTTACGCCTCGCCGTCCTGCGGCACCGGCGGAGCCGTCGGCCGCAGCTTCAGCCACACCAGGAAGAACAGCCCGAGGGCGAGCATGCCGAGGCCCGTCCACAGGTTGATGTTGATGTTCTCGGCCTTTTTCAGGTCGGCGTCGGACGCCGTGATGCCGGCGATCGTGACGATGACCCCGTACACCACGAACAGTCCGCCGATGATGCGCCGGATGTCGAAGAGCCGCGCCGCCGTCGCCGACTTGCGCTCCAACTCGGAGACTTCGTTCTGGAGTTCAGACATGAGGGTTCGCGCCTCCGATCAGAGGGAGAAGGGGACGTAGCACAGCGCGGCGAGGACGATCGCGCCCCAGCCGAGCAGCGCGGGCTTGCGGTACCAGGCGTCGTCGCCCTCGGCGGGCAGCTCCTCCAGGCCCGGCGCCGCCGTCCCGTACACGAGGCCCGCGAGCTCGGCCTCGGGCTTGGGCGCGGTGAACAGGGTGACGACGACCATGACGACCGCGCCGGCGACGAAGCCGACGATCGCCGAGACGAAGTTGGCGCCCTGGTCGGTCGGGATGTCGATGACGCCCTGCTTGTAGATCCAGAAGTAGTTGACCATCGCGGCGGTCGTGCCCGCGAGCAGGCCCCACACGCCGGACTTCATCGAGGCGCGCTTCCAGAACATGCCGATGATGAAGACGACGAACATCGGGACGTTGAAGAAGGAGAACAGCGTCTGCAGGTAGCCCATGATGTTCGAGAACGACGAGGCGATGAACGCCGTGCCGATCGACGCGAGGACGCCGACCGCCGTGATGAGGCGGCCGAACTTCAGGTAGTAACCGTCGGGCTTGCCGGTCTTCACGTACTTGGCCCAGATGTCGTACGTGAACACGGTGTTGAAGGACGACACGTTCGCCGCCATGCCCGCCATGAACGCGGCGAGCAGACCGGTCACCGCGATGCCGAGCACGCCGTTCGGCAGTAGCTCCTGCATCAAGTAGGGGATCGCGTCGTTGTACGTCAGGTCCGAACCGGTCATGCCGATCTTCGGCACCAGCACCGCGGCGACCATGCCCGGGATCATCACCAGGAAGACGATGAAGATCTTCGGGAACGCGGCGATGAGCGGGGTGCGCTGGGCGGCCGAGAGGTTCTTCGCGGACAGGGCGCGCTGCACCTCGGCGAAGTTCGTCGTCCAGTAGCCGAAGGAGAGCACGAAGCCCAGGCCGAGGATGATCGTCAGCCAGTTCGCGCCGAGCGGGTTGGCCTCACCGATGCCCGTACCGCCCCAGGCCGAGAGGAAGTTGTCGCCGTGCGCGCTCTTCAGGGAGTCGGTCATGCCGCCCCAGCCGCCGACCCGCTTGAGGCCGATGATGCAGAGGGGGATGAGCGCCGCGAGGATCACGAAGAACTGGAGGACCTCGTTGTAGATCGCCGAGGAGAGGCCGCCGATGGTGATGTACGCGAGCACGAACAGGCCGGCGACGACGATGGCCAGCCACTGCGGCCAGCCGAGCAGCGCCTCCACGACGATCGACAGGGCGTACAGGTTCACGCCCGCGATCAGGATCGCCGCGAAGGCGAAGAGTATGGAACTCAGCAGGTGCGCGCTCTTGTCGAACCTCTGGAGCAGGTACTCGGGGACCGAGCGCACCTTGGAGCGGTAGTAGAAGGGCATCATCACGAGGCCCAGGAAGACCATCGCCGGGATGGCGCCGATCCAGTACCAGTGGACGACCGAGACGCCGTACTGCGCGCCGGTCGCCGCCATGCCGAGGATCTCGGTGGCGCCCAGGTTGGCTGCGACGAACGCCAGACCGGTGACCCAGGCGGGCAGGGAGCGGCCCGAGAGGAAGAAGTCGAGGCTGGTCTTCACGGAGCGCCGGGCGGCGAAGCCGATGCCGAGGACCACGACGAAGTAGATCGCCAGGATCGCGTAGTCGAGGCCGTTGGTGGGCAGCCGGAGCCCCGCGGCCAGGGTTTGTGTGGGGGACAGCATGGAGAACTCGCTTCGTTGCGCGAACTGATCAGACCGGAACCTACGCGTCCATGTTCAATAAATGAACACTTCTGCTGAGGTTCTTTGTTTGATTGTGATGCGAGTGACATGCCACGCACCGAAGGATGCGTCCGCGGCCTTGACCATCCCGTTGAAGCGTGCTTTGTTATGTTTGATTATGTTGAGTTGATGCGAATGAGGAGCATCGGACGTGAAGAAGACGTCGACCCGGCTCGCCGACGGTCGCGAGCTCATCTACTACGACTCGCGTGACGATGTCGTGCGGGACGCGGTGGACCGGCGTCCGCTGGACCCCGTCGCCTCCTCCTCGCAGATCCGCCGCGACCCCCTCCTCGGGGACAGCGTCGCCATCGCCTCGCACCGCCAGGCCCGCACCTACCACCCGCCGGCCGACGAGTGTCCCCTGTGCCCGTCCGAGGGCGACCGGCTCAGCGAGATCCCCGACTCCTCGTACGACGTGGCGGTCTTCGAGAACCGCTTCCCCTCGCTCGCCGGGGACGCCGGGCGCTGCGAGGTCGTCTGCTTCACCTCCGACCACACGTCGTCCTTCGCCGACCTCACGGAGGAACAGGCCGGACTCGTCCTGGAGGCCTGGACCGACCGCACCGCCGAGCTGTCCCACCTGCCCTCCGTGGAGCAGGTGTTCTGCTTCGAGAACCGCGGCGCCGAGATCGGCGTCACCCTCGGCCACCCGCACGGCCAGATCTACGGCTACCCCTTCACCACCCCGCGCACCGCCCTGATGCTGCGCTCGGTCGCCGAGCACAAGGAGCAGACCGGCGGCCGCAACCTCTTCGACGACGTGCTCGCCGAGGAGCGCACCGGCGAGCGCGTCGTCCTCGAGGGCGACCACTGGGTGGCGTTCGTCCCGTACGCGGCCCACTGGCCGTACGAGGTGCACCTCTACCCCAAGCGCCGCGTGCCCGACCTGCTCGCCCTCGACGACGGCGCGCGCACAGAGTTCCCTCAGATTTATCTGGAACTCTTGAGGCGCTTCGACCGGCTCTTCGGAATGGGGGAGTCCCCGACGCCGTACATCGCCGCCTGGCACCAGGCGCCGTTCGGCACCCTGGACGACTTCCCCGGCGTCCAGCGGGACGACTTCGCGCTTCACCTCGAGCTTTTCACTATCCGCCGCACTTCCGGCAAGCTGAAGTTTCTCGCGGGTTCCGAATCCGGCATGAGCGTGTTCATCAACGACGTGCCGCCGGAGACCGCGGCCGAGCGACTGCGAGAGGTAGCGAGTACATGAGCGGGAAGTACCTGGTCACCGGTGGTGCGGGATATGTGGGCAGCGTGGTCGCGCAGCACCTGGTCGAGGCGGGGCACGACGTCACCGTCCTCGACAACCTCTCGACCGGCTTCCGCGAGGGCGTGCCCGCCGGGGTGACATTCGTCGAGGGCGACATCCGCGACGCCGCCAAGTGGCTCGACCCGTCCTTCGACGCCGTCCTGCACTTCGCCGCGTTCTCCCAGGTCGGCGAGTCCGTCGTGAAGCCCGAGAAGTACTGGGACAACAACGTCGGCGGCACCATGGCGCTCCTCGCCGCGATGCGCTCGGCGGACGTGCGCAAGCTCGTCTTCTCCTCCACGGCGGCGACGTACGGGGAGCCCGTCAGCACCCCCATCACAGAGTCCGACCCCACCGCCCCCACCTCCCCCTACGGCGCCTCCAAGCTCGCCGTCGACCACATGATCACCGGGGAGGCGGCCGCGCACGGCCTGGCCGCCGTGTCGCTGCGCTACTTCAATGTCGCGGGCGCCTACGGCAGCTGCGGCGAGCGCCACGACCCCGAGTCGCACCTCATCCCGCTCGTCCTCCAGGTCGCCCAGGGCCGGCGCGACGCGATCTCCGTCTTCGGCGACGACTACCCGACGCCCGACGGCACCTGCGTGCGCGACTACATCCACGTCGCCGACCTCGCCGAGGCCCACCTGCTCGCCCTCGACGCCGCCCGCCCCGCCGAGCACCTCATCTGCAACCTCGGCAACGGCAACGGCTTCTCCGTGCGCGAGGTCATCGAGACCGTCCGCCAGGTGACCGGTCACCCGGTCCCCGAGGTCACCGCCCCGCGCCGCGGCGGCGACCCGGCCGTCCTCGTCGCCTCCGCCGCCACCGCGCGCGAGCGCCTCGGCTGGAACCCGTCCCGCGCGGACCTCGCGGGAATCGTCGCCGACGCCTGGGCCTTCGCCCAGGCACGCCAGGAGGGGTAAGTCATGTCCGTCGCCTCGCAGTTCAGCGATCTGTACGGATACGAGCCCGAGGGGGTCTGGGCCGCGCCCGGACGCGTGAACCTCATCGGCGAGTACACCGACTTCAACGAGGGCTTCGTGATGCCGCTCGCGCTGCCGCACACCGCGGTGGCCGCCGTCGCGCGCCGCACCGACGGCGTCCTGCGGCTGCACTCCGCGGACATCGACGCGCCGATCGCCGAACTGCGGGCCGACGAACTGACCCCGCTCTCCGAGTTCGGGCAGGGCGGCTGGGCCGCGTACCTGGCGGGCGTCGTATGGGCGCTGCGCGAGGCCGGGCACACCGTCACCGGCGCCGACATCCACCTCGCGTCGACCGTGCCGACCGGCGCGGGCCTGTCCTCGTCGGCCGCACTCGAAGTCGTCACCGCGCTCGCGCTCAACGACCTCTTCGAACTGGGGCTCACCGGGCCCGAGTTGGCGCGGATCGCGCAGCGTGCCGAGAACGACTTCGTGCGCGTGCCCTGCGGGATCATGGACCAGATGGCGTCGGCGTGCGCCACCGAGGGCCACGTCCTGCACCTGGACTGCCGCGACCTGTCCACCCGCCAGGTCCCCTTCGACCTGGCCGCGCAGGGCCTCCAGCTGCTCGTCGTCGACACCCGCGTCAAGCACGAGCTGGGCGACGGCGCGTACGCGGAGCGCCGCGCGGGCTGCGAAGAGGGCGCCCGCGCGCTCGGCGTCTCGCACCTGCGCGACGTGTCGTACGCCGAACTGCCCGCAGCACTCGCCGAGTTGGCGGACCTCACCGACGAGCGGGTCGTGCGCTACGTCCGCCACATCGTCTGCGACGACCACCGCGTCGAGCGGGTCATCGACCTTCTCGACGCCGGTGACGTACGGGCGATCGGCCCGGTCCTCACCGAGGGCCACGTCTCGCTCCGCGACGACCTGCGCATCTCCTGCGCCGAGCTGGACCTGGTCGTGGACACCGCGAACGCGTCGGGCGCGCTCGGTGCCCGGATGACGGGCGGTGGCTTCGGCGGCTCCGCGATCGTCCTGGTGGAGGAGCCGGACGCGGACGCGGTGACGAAGTCGATCACGGAGGCGTTCGTTTCGGCGGGCTACACGGCCCCCCGCGTCTTCCCCGCGGTCCCGTCGGCGGGAGCTCACAAACTCACCCCAGCCGCTTCGTAGGAGTGAACTCCTTGGTCCCCGGCGGGTGGTCGGTGCTGTGCCCCATGGTGCGCTCCGCGCATGATTTGCCGCGTGGGCGGGGCGTGCTCATCCCAGGCGCTTGGTGAGCGTGAACTCCTTGATCCCTGGCGGATAGTCGGGGATCACACACACCAGCTCGTAGCCGTGCTGGCGGTAGAAGCCCGGCGCCTGGAAGTCCCAGGTCTCCACTCGGGCGCCGTGGCAGGAGCGGTCCTCGTGGGCGATGCGTTCCGCCTCCGCGAGGAGGCGGGAGCCGAGGCCCTTCGCGCGGTGGCGGTCGTCCACCCAGAGCAGGTTCACGTGGAGCCAGGTCGCCCAGGTGTGCCCGTCCAGGCCGCCGGCGATCTCGCCGCTCTCGTCCAACGCCCAGACCTGGAGCGGCACTTCACGTTCCTCGGGCGTCCCCCGCAGCGACCTGAGCTCCGCCGACGCCGCGGTATTCGCCTCCCGCAGCCGGAAGTGAAGAAGATCGCGCCGCTGTTTGTCGACTTCTGTCTCAATACGAAACATACGCCTCACCATAAACGCGCAGGCCAACCAGTTCTGCAAATTGCCTTCCGCTCCTGGCCCGCGGCCCTACTCTGAGCACAGCACCGGTGGGGGCCGGTGCTGATCAGGGGGCGAGACAGCCGGGTACGACGCCCGGAGCGGGGGTGGCGGTACGAGCACGGCGGCGGCCGTGCGACCGCGACGACCTGCCTCTTCGGGCGCTGTACCTGTGCCGGACAGCCTCCCGGCGCCGGGGAATCCCCTGCTCCGCGAGGAGCTTGGGGGAGGGGGTTATACACGTGGTTCGCATCCGAGTCCTGGTCGTCGACGACCACCGCATCTTCGCCGAGTCGCTCGCCGCGGCTCTCGCCGCCGAGCCCGACGTGGACGTGTCAGCGGCCGGCAGCGGCCCCGCCGCACTGCGCTGCATGGACCGCGCGGCGGCGGAAGGGCGCCGGTTCGACGTCCTCCTCGTCGACGCCGATCTGGGAGCGGCCCTGCACGGCCCGCGCCCGGCGACGGCAGTGCCCGACACGGCGCCCGGCCAGGACGGCCTGGTCGACGGGATCTCCCTGGTGGCGGGCGTCCGTTCGGGCCAGCCCACCGTTCGGACCGTGGTGCTCGCCGAGAAGGACGACCCGCGCCGCGCGGCCCTCGCGCTCCAGGCGGGCGCCTCCGGCTGGGTCGCCAAGGACTGCTCGCTCTCGCGGCTGCTCACGGTCATCCGGGGCGTCCTGCGCGACGAGACGCATCTGCCGCCCGCCCTGCTCACGAGCGTTCTGCGGGAGCTGACCGCGGCCCGCAAGCACCGCACCGACTCCGAGCGCCTGGTGGAGTCCCTGACGCCGCGTGAGCGCGAGGTGCTGCGCTGCATGGTCGCGGGCCTCGGCCGCAAGGCGGTCGCCGAGCGCCTGTTCCTGTCCCCGCACACGGTCCGTACACACATGCAGAACGTGCTGGGCAAGCTCGGGGTCCACTCCACGCTCGCGGCGGTGGCGCTGGCGCGCAGGGCCGGTGTCGGGCCCGCGGACCTGGAAGCGGCGTCCTAGGAACAAGAACCCGTACGACTGGGGCCCAGGGTCTGACGGTCCTAGCCGGGGATGTTGTCGAACGGCGCGGTCAACTGTCGCAGCAGGCCCGCCAGTTCGCCGCGCTGGGTGCGGGACAGCTCCGCGAGGATCGCCCGCTCCTGCGCGAGGAGGCCGGCGAGCGCCTGGTCGGCGCGGTCCTGCCCCTCGGTGGTCAGCCGCACCAGGACGCCGCGTCGGTCGCTCGGGTCGGGGAGGCGCTCGACGAGACCCTTCTTGGCGAGCCGGTCGATACGGTTCGTCATCGTGCCGGAGGTGACGAGGGTCTGTGTGAGGAGCTGTCCGGGGGAGAGCTGATAGGGGGCGCCGGCCCGCCGCAGGGACGTCAGTACGTCGAACTCCCACGGCTCCAGCTGGTGCTCGGCGAACGCCAGGCGCCGGGCCCGGTCAAGATGACGCGCCAGCCTGCTGACCCGACTGAGCACCTCTAGGGGCTCCACGTCGAGGTCAGGGCGTTCTCGGCGCCACGCTGCGACCAGCCGGTCGACCTCGTCCTCCATGACGATCAGTCTAGTGGGTCCCTCGACATGAAGTCTCTTGAATTCAACTATCTTGACATCGAGATAAATCCGGGAGGATGCTGGCCGCCATGAGCTCACCCACCTGGGACCCCCAGCAGTATCTCCGCCACGCGGACCACCGCACCCGCCCCTTCGCCGACCTCCTCGCCCGCGTCAAGGGCGACCCGGCGAGGATCGCCGACCTCGGCTGCGGCGCGGGCAACGTCACCGCCCTGCTCGCCCGGCGCTGGCCGAAGGCGAGGATCACCGGCTACGACAACTCCCCGCAGATGCTGGAGAAGGCCGCGGCCCACGCTACCGACCTCCTCGACTTCGCCCCCGCCGACGCGGCCACCTGGACCCCCGCCGAGCCCTTCGACCTGATCGTCTCCAACGCCCTGCTCCAATGGGTCCCCGGCCACACCGACCGCTTCCCCGACTGGCTGGCCGGCATCGCCCCCGGCGGCACGTTCGCCTTCCAGGTCCCCGGCAACTTCGACGCCCCCAGCCACGTACTGATGCGCGAACTCGCCCGGTCGGCGCGGTGGCGGGACCGGCTCGGCGACACGCTGCGCCACGCGGACGCCGTCCACACCCCCGAGCAGTACCTGAACAAGCTCACCGCGCTCGGCTGCGACGCGGACGTCTGGGAGACGACGTATCTGCATCTCCTCCAGGGCGAGGACCCGGTCCTCGACTGGGTCAAGGGCACGGGCCTGCGCCCCGTCCTGACCGCCCTCGCGGACGACCCGCAGGCCACGGACGAATTCCTGACCGACTACCGCGCCCAGCTCCGCACCGCCTACCCCGCGACACCGCAGGGCACGGTCTTCCCCTTCCGCCGCCTGTTCGCGGTGGCCCGCAAACCGGCGGACACCTGATGCTCCGGGCCCTGGACCACGTACAGCTCGCCGCCCCCGCGGGATCCGAGGACGCGCTGCGCCGGTTCTACGGGGACGCGCTCGGCATGACGGAGACGCCGAAGCCCCCGGCACTCGCGGCGCGCGGGGGCTGCTGGTTCGAAGCGGGCCAGGTGCGGCTGCACCTGGGAATCGAGCGGGCCCCCGCCGGAGGCGGAAGCCGAAAATGTCGCAGTCGGCCGGCCCGCAAGGCCCACCTGGGACTACGGGTCACGGGGATCGAGACGTACGCGGCGCGGCTCGCGGCGCACGGCGTGAGGATCACCTGGGACGGGGACCTGCCGGGCCACCGCCGCTTCTACGCCGACGACCCCGCGGGCAACCGGCTCGAATTCCTCGAACCGGTCACCCCCGACGCTCCCTAGCTCTTGCGGTGCCCAATCAGCCGCGGCTTCGGCTCCAGACCGTCCAGGCCGTGCCACGCCAGGTTCACCAGGTGCGCGGCGACCTCGGCCTTCTTCGGCTTACGGGCGTCCAGCCACCACTGGCCCGTAAGGGCGACCATGCCGACCAGCGCCTGCGCGTACAGCGGCGCCAGCTTCGGGTCGAAGCCGCGGTTCTTGAACTCGCGGCCCAGGATGTCCTCGACCTGCGTCGCGATGTCGGAGATCAGCGAGGCGAACGAGCCCGTGGACTGCGGGATCGGGGAGTCGCGGACCAGGATGCGGAAGCCGTCCGTGTACTCCTCGATGTAGTCGAGGAGCGCGAAGGCGGCCTGCTCGCACAGTTCGCGCGGGTGCCCGGCCGTCAGGGAGCCGGTCACCATGTCGAGGAGCTGGCGCATCTCACGGTCCACGACGACCGCGTAGAGGCCCTCCTTGCCGCCGAAGTGCTCGTACACCACCGGCTTGGAGACCCCGGCCTTCGCCGCGATCTCCTCCACCGACGTGCCCTCGAAGCCCTTCGCGGCGAAGAGGGTGCGACCGATCTCGAGCAGCTGCTGGCGGCGTTCCGCACCGGTCATCCGGGTGCGGCGCGCGCGCCGGGGCTTGTCGTTGCCGGCTGGGCTCGCAGAGTTCGGATCGGTCGCCACGGGCTCCATCATGCCGCGTCAGCGGCCTGCGGCTTGCGGCGGGAGTCGATCCGCTCCTTCGACGGCCAGCGCACGTCACGCGCCCAGCCCAGCTGCTCGAACCAGCGGATCAGCCGCGCGGACGAGTCCACCTGGCCGCGCATCACACCGTGCCGCGCCGACGTCGGGTCCGCGTGGTGCAGGTTGTGCCACGACTCGCCGCACGACAGGACGGCCAGCCACCACACGTTGCCGGACTTGTCACGCGACTTGAAGGGCCGCTTGCCGACGGCGTGACAGATCGAGTTGATCGACCACGTGACGTGGTGCAGCAGCGCCACCCGCACCAGCGAGCCCCAGAAGAAGCCCGTGAACGCGCCCCACCACGACATCGTCGCCAGGCCGCCGATCAGCGCCGGCAGAGCCAGCGAGAGCATCGTCCAGAAAATGAACTGACGCGAGATCGCCCTTATGGCCGGATCATTCACCAGATCGGGTGCGTACTTCTCCTGCGAAGTCTGCTCCTCGTCGAACATCCAGCCGATATGCGCCCACCACAGGCCCTTCATCAGCGCGGGCAGCGTCTCACCGAACCGCCACGGCGAATGCGGGTCACCCTCCGCGTCGGAGAACTTGTGGTGCTTGCGGTGATCCGCCACCCAGCGCACGAGAGGACCCTCGACCGCCATCGAGCCGGCGACCGCCAGAGCGATCCGCAGCGGCCGCTTCGCCTTGAAGGAACCGTGCGTGAAATACCGGTGGAAGCCGATCGTGATGCCGTGGCAGCCCAGGTAGTAGAAGAACACCAGGAGGCCGAGGTCGAGCCAGCTCACACCCCAGCCCCAGGCCAGCGGCACCGCCGCGACCAGCGCCAGGAACGGAACGGTGATGAAGAGCAGCAGCGCGAGCTGCTCCAGCGAACGCTTCTGCTCACCGCCGAGCGTGGCGGAGGGCAGCGAAGCGCCGGTCGAATCGCCCGACGACGCCCCCGGGGCGTCATCGATCAGATCGGGGCTTGGTGTCATGGGGCGTCCCCTGTGGGGTCGAGGGTTGAGACAGGTTTGAGGACGGGGATGTGGTGCTGAGAACTTTTACTACGCGTCCGTAACCTACGGCGTCGTAAGTATGGCAGCGCGGAGGCGAGCGGCAAGAGGCCCGGAAACGGCCCTCACCGGCGGACACCTATCCTTGGAAACGGTCGGACAGCGCGGTCCGCTCTGTATCTCCACCCGGGACTCATACCCGGTTCCCGGGGTTTCCCTCCCAGACGTGCTTCAACACTGCAAGGAGCCGCACCTGTGAGCAGTGCCGACGACCAGAGCCGTGAGGCCACATCCAGCGCCGAGCTGCGCGCCGACATCCGCCGACTCGGCGACCTCCTCGGCGAGACGCTCGTACGCCAGGAGGGCCCCGAGCTCCTCGAACTGGTCGAGAAGGTCCGCCGCCTCACCCGGGAGGACGGCGAGGCCGCCGCCCGCCTGCTCGGTGACACGGAACTGGAGACCGCGGCCAAGCTGGTCCGCGCCTTCTCGACGTACTTCCATCTGGCGAACGTGACCGAGCAGGTACACCGAGGCCGCGAGCTGCGCGCCCGCCGCGCCGCCGAGGGCAGCCTCCTCGCCCGCACCGCCGACCGGCTCAAGGACGCCGACGCGGAGCACCTGCGCGAAACGGTCCAGCACCTGAACGTACGGCCGGTGTTCACCGCCCACCCGACCGAGGCCGCCCGGCGCTCCGTCCTCAACAAGCTGCGCCGCGTCGCCGAGCTCCTCGAGACCCCCGTCATCGAGGCCGACCGCCGCCGCTACGACACCCGCCTCGCCGAGAACATCGACCTGGTGTGGCAGACCGACGAGCTGCGCGTCGTACGCCCCGAGCCCACCGACGAGGCGCGCAACGCGATCTACTACCTCGACGAGCTCCACGCCGGCGCCGTCGGTGACGTCCTCGAGGACCTCACCGCCGAGCTGCAGCGCGTCGGCGTCACCCTGCCCGACGCCACCCGCCCCCTCACCTTCGGCACCTGGATCGGCGGCGACCGCGACGGCAACCCGAACGTCACACCCGCCGTCACCTGGGACGTCCTGATCCTCCAGCACGAGCACGGCATCAACGACGCCCTGGAGCTCATCGACGAGCTGCGCGGCTTCCTGTCGAACTCCATCCGCTACACCGGCGCCACCGAGGAACTCCTCACCTCCCTCCAGAACGACCTGGAGCGCCTCCCGGAGATCAGCCCCCGCTACAAGCGCCTCAACTCCGAGGAGCCCTACCGGCTCAAGGCCACCTGCATCCGGCAGAAGCTGGAGAACACCAAGGAGCGCCTCGCCAAGGGAACCGCCCACGACGACGGCCGCGACTACCTGGGCACCGGCGAACTCCTCCACGACCTCACGCTCATCCAGACATCCCTGCGCGAGCACCGCGGCGCCCTGTTCGCCGACGGCCGGATGAACCGCACCATCCGCACGCTCGCCGCGTTCGGCCTCCAGCTCGCCACCATGGACGTACGCGAGCACGCCGACGCCCACCACCACGCGCTCGGCCAGCTCTTCGACCGGCTCGGCGAGGAGTCCTGGCGCTACGCCGACATGCCCCGCGAGTACCGCCAGAAGCTCCTCGCCAAGGAGCTCAGGTCCCGCAGGCCGCTCGCCCCCTCGCCCGCCCCCCTCGACGCCGCCGGCGAGAAGACCCTCGGCGTCTTCCACACCGTCAAGCGCGCCCTCGACGTCTTCGGACCCGAGGTCATCGAGTCGTACATCATCTCGATGTGCCAGGGCGCCGACGACGTGTTCGCCGCCGCCGTCCTCGCCCGCGAGGCCGGACTCATCGACCTGCACGGCGGCTGGGCCAAGATCGGCATCGTGCCGCTCCTGGAGACCACCGACGAGCTGCGCGCCGCCGACGTCATCCTCGACGAGATGCTCGCCGACCCCTCCTACCGGCGCCTCGTCGCCCTGCGCGGCGACGTCCAGGAAGTCATGCTCGGCTACTCGGACTCCTCCAAGTTCGGCGGCATCACCACCTCCCAGTGGGAGATCCACCGCGCCCAGCGCCGGCTGCGCGACGTCGCCCACCGCTACGGCGTGCGCCTGCGCCTCTTCCACGGCCGCGGCGGCACCGTCGGCCGCGGCGGCGGCCCCTCGCACGACGCGATCCTCGCCCAGCCGTGGGGCACCCTCGAGGGCGAGATCAAGGTGACCGAACAGGGCGAGGTCATCTCCGACAAGTACCTCGTGCCGTCCCTGGCCCGCGAGAACCTCGAACTGACCGTCGCCGCCACCCTCCAGGCGTCCGCGCTGCACACCGCGCCCCGCCAGTCCGACGAGGCCCTCGCCCGCTGGGACGCGGCCATGGACGTCGTCTCCGACGCCGCGCACGCCGCGTATCGCAAGCTGGTCGAGGACCCGGACCTGCCGACGTACTTCCTCGCCTCCACCCCGGTGGACCAGCTCGCCGACCTGCACCTGGGCTCGCGGCCCTCCCGCCGCCCCGGCTCGGGCGTCTCGCTCGACGGCCTGCGCGCCATCCCGTGGGTGTTCGGCTGGACCCAGTCGCGGCAGATCGTGCCCGGCTGGTTCGGCGTCGGCTCCGGCCTCAAGGCACTGCGCGAGGCCGGCCTCGGCACCGTGCTCGACGAGATGAGCGAGCACTGGCACTTCTTCCGCAACTTCCTGTCGAACGTCGAGATGACCCTCGCGAAGACGGACCTGCGGATCGCCCGGCACTACGTCGACACGCTCGTCCCCGACGAGCTGAAGCACGTCTTCGCCGACATCGAGGCCGAGCACGAGCTGACCGTACGAGAGGTACTGCGCATCACCGGCGGCCAGGAACTCCTGGACACACAGCCGGTGCTCCAGCAGACCTTCTCGATCCGCGACGCCTACCTGGACCCGATCTCGTACCTCCAGGTGGCCCTGCTCAAGCGCCAGCGCGACGACGCGGCCGCCGGCAACGAGCCGGACCCGCTGCTCGGACGGGCACTCCTGCTCACCGTCAACGGCGTCGCGGCGGGCCTGCGCAACACCGGCTGATCAACCAGTGGGGACAGGACGGCAGTTCACCAGGTGAGCGTCGCGAACGCGGCACTCAGCAACGCGACCCCGGTGGCTGCCGTCACCCATGCCCAGCGCGTCAGACGCAGCCCGCCCGCGATCACCACCGCGGCCAGCAGCAGCGCGCCGCCCAGCGGGACCCACGCGTGGAAGAACCCCGCAGCCCCCGAGCGCACCACCTCATCCGAGCCGGGCTTCACCACCACCGGGATACGCGCGCCCTTCTTCTCCGCGATCGACCGGTCGATGACGACACGGGCGCGGGGCTGCGAACCCGGCGACAGAGGCGCGTAAGGGCCGGCGCACGTGCCGTCGGTGCACCGCGTCACCGTCATCGTGCCCCGCTCACGGCCCTTGGTGAGCATCACGTGCTGCGCCGACGCCCAGGACGCCCGGACGCCCGCGATCAGGATCAGCAGGGCCACGACCGTCATCGCGGCCCGCCGGGTGTACGAGAGCATGGCGGCGATCCTTGGCCATGGCCCCGCAAAGAGTCAAGAAAACCGGGCAGGTCCCGGTCGAGATGCCCGTGACCTGCCGAGATGCCCGGTCAACTCACTCGACAGATCAGGAGTTGTACGCGCTCTGCGCCCGCTCCAGACCCTCCGTGACCAGACACTCCACCGCGTCCGCCGCCCGGTCCACCAGGTAGTCCAGCTCCTTGCGCTCCGTCGACGAGAAGTCCTTCAGAACGAAGTCCGCCACCTGCATACGCCCCGGCGGACGCCCGATCCCGAACCGCACCCGGTGATAGTCCGCACCCATCGACTTCGTGATCGACTTCAGACCGTTGTGCCCGTTGTCGCCACCGCCCAGCTTCAGCCGCATCGTCCCGTAGTCGATGTCCAGCTCGTCATGGATCGCCACGATGTTGCCGACCGGCACCTTGTAGAAATCCCGCAGACCCGTCACCGGACCACCCGACACATTCATGAACGACATCGGCTTCGCCACAATCACCCGGCGGTTCTGCGGACCCGGCGCACCGATCCGCCCCTCGAGCACCTGCGCCTGAGCCTTGCCCGCCCGCTTGAACTTGCCGCCGATCCGCTCCGCGAGCAGATCGGCCACCATGAAGCCCACGTTGTGCCGGTTCATCGCATACTCGGGCCCGGGGTTCCCGAGACCCACGATGAGCCAGGGGGCAGTGGCATCGGTCGTCATCGGGACCGCGTCTCCTCACGTACAACAGACGGACACGAACATGAAAAGACGGGGTGGCGGGCCGCAGTGGCCCGCCACCCCGTCAAGCAGAGCGTACGGCTCAGGCCTCGGCGCCCTCGGCCTCGGCACCCTCGGCAGCCGGCTCCTCGGCCTGCGCGGCCAGGATCTGGATGACGACGGCGTCGGGGTCGGTGACCAGGGTCGTGCCCGACGGCAGCGTGACGTCCTTGGCGTGGATGGCGTCGCCGCCCTCCAGGCCCGCAATCGACACGGTGACGGAGGTCGGGATGTGCGTGGCCTCGGTCTCGACGGACAGCGTGTTCAGCACGTTCTCGACGAGGAAGCTGCCCGGAGCCAGGTCGCCCTCGGTCTCGACGGCGACCTCGACCGTGACCTTCTCACCCTTGATGACGGTGAGCAGGTCGACGTGCACCAGGTAACCCTTGATGGCGTCACGCTGAACAGCCTTCGGGATCGCCAGCTCGGTCTTGCCGTCGACGTCCAGGGACAGCAGAACGTTCGGCGTACGCAGGGCGAGCAGCAGCTCGTGGCCCGGCAGCGTCACGTGAACCGGCTCGGCGCCGTGACCGTAGATGACACCGGGAACCTTGTTCTCACGGCGGACGGCGCGGGCAGCACCCTTGCCGAACTCGGTACGGACCTCGGCGGCAAGCTTGATCTCAGCCATGTGCACTCCTCGTAGAAAAGGGGAAAGGTGGTCACCCGGCCACGAACGGGCCTGCTACGAAGAGCGCGTCGATAACGGACCGCCGCACATAACAGTGCGGCCTCCCTCGCCGAGCAACTCCGTGAGTCTACCCGGCGGGAAGGCCGCCCCAAAATCGATCTAGAAGAGCCCCAGAGCCCTCAGAGCGACTACGCCTGCTCCTCGAACAGGCTCGTCACCGAACCGTCCTCGAAGACCTCACGCACCGCACGCGCGATCGTCGGCGCGATCGACAGCACCGTGATCTTGTCCAGCTCCAGCTCACCCGGCGTCGGCAGCGTGTCCGTGAACACGAACTCGCTCACCTTCGAGTTCTTCAGACGATCCGCCGCCGGACCCGAAAGCACACCGTGCGTCGCCGTCACGATGACATCCTCCGCACCATGCGCGAACAGCGCGTCCGCCGCGGCACAGATCGTGCCACCCGTGTCGATCATGTCGTCGACCAGGACACACACACGGCCCTTCACATCACCGACGACCTCGTGCACGGTGACCTGGTTCGCCACGTCCTTGTCACGACGCTTGTGCACGATCGCCAGCGGCGCGCCGAGGCGGTCGCACCAGCGGTCCGCCACCCGCACACGGCCGGCGTCCGGAGACACCACCGTGAGCTTGGCACGGTCGACCTTCGCCCCCACGTAGTCCGCCAGGATCGGCAGCGCGAACAGGTGGTCCACCGGGCCGTCGAAGAAGCCCTGGATCTGGTCCGTGTGCAGATCCACCGTCAGAATGCGGTCCGCACCCGCCGTCTTCATCAGGTCAGCCACCAGACGCGCCGAAATCGGTTCACGTCCACGGTGCTTCTTGTCCTGACGGGCGTAACCGTAGAACGGCACGATCACCGTGATGGAGCGGGCCGACGCACGCTTCAGCGCATCGATCATGATGAGCTGCTCCATGATCCACTTATTGATCGGAGCCGTGTGGCTCTGAATCAGGAAGCAGTCAGCGCCGCGAGCGGACTCCTGATAGCGGACATAGATCTCGCCATTGGCGAAGTCGAATGCCTTGGTCGGAACGATCCCGACACCGAGAGCGTGCGCGACCTCCTCGGCAAGCTCGGGGTGGGCGCGGCCGGAGAAGAGCATCAGTTTCTTCTCGCCGGTCGTCTTGATCCCGCTCACAGCACTTGTCTCCTCAGACGCGTTCTTCCGCCGCTGCGCCCGCTCGTCCCATTAGCAGCGAGGCAGCCGAATCGTGTGCACCTATCACGGTACGCCGTGTCGGACGCACCTGTTTCCGGTCAGCCGTCGCTGCCGGCCTCCCGGGACGCCTCCTCAGCCGCCTTCGCAGCCGCACTCCCCGGACGCTTACGGGCCACCCAACCCTCGATATTCCGCTGCTGGCCACGGGCCACGGCCAGCGAACCCGCCGGCACATCCTTCGTGATCACCGACCCCGCAGCGGTGTACGCACCGTCCCCGACCGTGACAGGAGCCACAAACATGTTGTCCGACCCCGTCTTGCAATGCGACCCGACAGTCGTGTGGTGCTTGGCCTCGCCGTCGTAGTTCACAAAGACGCTCGCAGCACCGATGTTCGTGTAGTCACCGATCGTCGCGTCACCGACGTAGGAAAGGTGCGGCACCTTCGTGCCCTCGCCGATCGTCGAGTTCTTCGTCTCCACGTACGTACCGATCTTGGCCCTGAGACCCAGACGGGTACCAGGACGCAGATACGCGAACGGACCCACCGACGCGCCCTCGCCCACCTCCGCGCCGTCCGCCACCGTGTTGTCGACCCGCGCACCCGCACCGACCCGCGTGTCCGTCAGCCGCGTGTTCGGACCCACCTCGGCACCCTCACCCAGCCACGACGCACCCAGCAGCTGCGTACCCGGATGCACGATCGCATCCCGCTCGAAGCCCACCGTCACATCGACCCACGTCGACGCCGGATCCACGATCGTCACACCCGCGAGCATCGCCCGCTCAAGAAGCCGGTCGTTCAGCGTGCGACGCGCCTCGGCCAGCTGCACACGGTTGTTGATACCCGCGATCTCACGGTGGTCGGCGGCCACCGACGCGCCGACACGATGACCCGCCTCCCGCAGAATGCCGAGCACGTCCGTGAGGTACTCCTCACCCTGGCTGTTGTCCGTACGCACCTTGCCCAGCGCATCCGCCAGCAACGCACCGTCGAACGCGAACACACCCGAGTTGATCTCACGAATCGCATGCTGCGACTCGCTCGCGTCCTTGTGCTCGACGATCGCCGTCACCGCACCCGACGCCCCGTCCCGCACGATCCGGCCGTAACCGGTCGCATCCGGAACCTCGGCCGTCAGCACCGTCACCGCATTGCCGTCACCCGTGTGCGTCGCCGACAGGTGCATCAGCGTCTCGCCCGTCAGCAGCGGAGTATCACCGCACACGACGATCACCGTGCCCTCGACAACCCCACCGAGCTCCTCGAGCCCCATCCGCACGGCATGCCCCGTGCCGTTCTGCTGCTCCTGCACGGCGGTACGGGCGTCCGGATCGATCCCGGCGAGATGCTCACGCACCCGGTCCCGCTCGTGACCCACGACGACGACCAGGTTCTCGGGGCTCAACTCCCGCGCGGCGGCGAGCACATGCCCGACGAGCGAGCGCCCACTGATCTCGTGCAGGACTTTGGGTGTGGCCGACTTCATACGGGTGCCCTCACCCGCTGCAAGAACGACGACGGCGGCCGGGCGGGGGCTGTTGGCGCTCACGGGTGTGCCCTTCGGCTTCGGATGCTTCGTTGGGGGGACATCCGCAGGATACCGGGGCGTTGTGGGCGCGAAATGGGGGCGGGCCTTGCCGACTCGCCGGGCCGCGCGACGCCGTGAGCTCCCCCGCCAGGACTTGAACCCGGACAGATGGCACCAAAAGCCACAGTGCTGCCAATTACACCACGGGGGATGGAAACGGCCTAAGTCGGACATTTCGTCAGGCTGTCGGCCGGGCTCCCAACACTATGCCGTACCAAGCGCCTTCCATGCGACGGTACAACTCGGCGCTTTGCCGGACATAGATCACGAGGCAGCCGTGGTAGTTCACGCCGGTGTTCTTCCGGACGGTTCGCGGGTTGTGTTTCTTGATCGTGGGCTTGCTTGAATACGGAAGCGTCGACGCCGACAACCTCTGCCCAGTGCGCCTCCGCTGCCGCAATGTCGGCCGACTCGTGAATGCTGACGCGCAACGTCAGGCGATCGGCAGTGACGTCGAGCAGCTCGAGCCAGCGCACGAAGTGCCGGATCACGTTGGGATCGCTGTTGATGAACTGAAGGGCCTCGGAGCGGCGATAGGGCTTGCTCTTGGTGCCTTCGGCCCAGTAGAGGGCCACGCCGGTCAGGAAGAGTTCGCGATCGGACAGAGGGCCGACTGCTTCAGCGGCCTCGCGCTTCACCTCTTGGCGCTCGCTGTCTTGAGTGGCGCGCAGCTGGGCGAGGCCCGCATTCATGCGGGCACGCTGTTCCTCGGGTGTGCACCTGGCCTCAGGTTTGGGCATGTCTCGGACCCATAGCGAGACCGAGCTCTTCGAACAGCCCAGCTCGGCCTGGATCTCGTTGTAGGTCCGCCCCAGCTCGCGTAGCTTCCGCGCCTGGTCCCGCAGGTCGTCTTTTGCGTTGGGGCGCTTGTTCCGCTCGGCCGGAGGTTCGCCCTTGACGAGGCGGCTCAAGGTCTCCTTGCTGCGTACCCCCAGTGCGTCGCCGATCTGCCGAAGGCTGAGACCCTCCCGTCGCAGCGCGACCGCCCGCTCCCGCAGTCCCTCGAAGTCCGTGTATTTGCCTGTGGTCTGTGTCATAGGCACAGGCTCGTTCCGGATGCGGGTGGGTGGGGTCGTATTTGCATATGGGCCAACAGTTCGAGGGATACCAGCTGGTTTCGCTTCTGTTCGATTGGTGCCCGTGGCAGAGGGCTGTCGCGGAAACTCACCGGAAAAGGGGCACTCCCCGCCCGTAGGCTGGACGGCATGACCACGACGGGGGAAATGCACCGGACGGCCGGGGGGCCGTGGTGGTGGGAGCGGCGGCGTAGTGCCGTGCTCGATGTCGGGCTGGCCGTCGCGTCGGCGGTGGAGTGCGGGGTGGAGGGGGTCGGGTTCGCGCGGGACGCCGGGGTGCCGGCGGCCGTGGGTGTTGTTTTCGGGGTGCTTGCCGGGGCGACGCTGGTGCTGCGCCGGCGGTGGCCGATCGCGGTGGTGCTGATCGGGGTCGCGGTGACTCCGGCCCGGATGGGTGTGCTGCTGAGCGTGGTGGGTCTGTACACGCTGGCCGCGTCCGAGATGCCGCGGCGGATCATCGGTGCTCTGGCGGGGATGTCGTTCGTCGGGACGCTGATCGTGTCGGTGGTGCGGGCGCAGCAGGACGTGGGGCACGGGAATCTCGTGCGGGTGGGGGACTGGTTCGTTCCGTTCGTCGCCATCACGACGTCGTTGGGTGTGACCGCTCCGCCGTTGCTGCTGGGGCTTTATGTCGGTGCGCGGCGGCGTCTGATGGAGAGTCTGCGGGAGCGGGCGGATTCGCTGGAGCGGGAGCTTCAGTTGCTTGCTGAGCGTGCGGAGGAGCGGGCCGAGTGGGCGCGGGGTGAGGAGCGGACGCGGATCGCTCGGGAGATGCATGACGTGGTGGCGCACCGGGTGAGTCTGATGGTGGTGCATGCGGCGGCGTTGCAGGCGGTGGCCCGTAAGGATCCGGAGAAGGCCGTGAAGAACGCGGCGCTGGTGGGGGACATGGGCCGGCAGGCGTTGACCGAGTTGCGGGAGATGCTCGGGGTGATGCGGTCGGGTGGCGGTGGGCGTGAGCCTGGTGCGGGGGTGCCGTTGGCGGCGGTGGGTGTGGCGGCTGCGGCTGCGGCGTCGCGGGCCGTTGATGAGGAGGACGGGCCGTGTCTGGGTGATCTGGATGAGCTGGTGGGTCAGTCGCGGGCGGCGGGCATGGTGGTGGAGCTGCTGGTCGAGGGTGATGCGCGGTCGTATGTCGCGGTGGTGGAGCAGGCGGCGTATCGGGTGGTGCAGGAGGCGCTGACGAACGTGCACAAGCACGCGGCGGGTGCGAAGACGTATGTGCGTCTTGCTCACCGGGTGTCGGAGTTCGCGATGCAGGTGGAGAACGAGCCGCCGCCGGACGTGGATTCGGCGGCTGGTGTGCGGCTGCCGAGCGGGGGGAACGGGCTGGTCGGCATGAGGGAGCGGGTGACGGGCCTGGGTGGCGTGTTCGTGTGCGGGCCGACGGATGCGGGCGGGTACCGGGTGTCGGCGGTGTTGCCGGCGACGTAGGTCGTGGGTCCGGTGGGGGTGTGGCGCGCTATGCCGCTGTCAGGCGGGTGGGCTGGGTGCCGTTGATGAGGGTTTCCAGGGCGTGGTCGATGTCGGGGCCGAGGTACCAGTCGCCGCTGTGGTCGAGGGCGTAGACGCGGCCTTCGGTGTCGATGGCGAGGAGGGCTTCGGAGCCGGATTCGGCGCCGAGGGGGCAGACCTCGGTGTCGAGGGCGCGGCCGAGGTCGCCGAGGGTGCGGGCCATGTGGAGGCCGTGGAGTGGGTCGAGGTGGGGCTGGGCGGGTGCTATCTGGCGGCCGGGGCCCTGTGGGGTGAGGTGGAGTCCGCCGAATTCGGCCCAGGCCTCGACGGCGGCGGGGAAGACGGTGTGGCGGTGGCCTGCGGGGGATACGTGGGTGCGCAGGGCGTCGGCCCAGAATTCGGCCTGTTTGATGTCCCAGCGGCCGGGCTGCCAGCCGGCGGCGCGCAGTGCGGCGTCGACGGGTGCGGTGAAGCGGGTGCGGTCGGCGGTCATGTGGGGTGGCCTCGTCCTGTTCTGCTGCTGCCTGCGGTGGTGCGTGGGTGTTCTGGTGTGCCGGTCAGCCGGTGGTGTCCGTGGCCGGGTCCACGACGTGGACGCCGAAGTGGGCGGTGAGTGCGGCGCAGGCGCGGCAGGGGCGGGCGAAGCCGCCGTGCAGGGGGTCGCCGTCCTCGCGGATGCGGCGGGTGGTGAGTTTGGCGTGTTTGAGGGCTTTGCGGGCTTCGCCGTTGGTCATGGGTTTGCGGCGGGCGCGTTTGGAGCGTTCCTCGTCGGCGGCCGTGAGGTGGCGGGAGATGAGGATCGTTTCGGCGCAGCGTCCGGTGAAGCGGTCGCGCTGGGCGCTGGTGAGGGTGTCGAGGAAGTCCTGGACGAGCGGGTGCAGGGCGGGGGCGTGTTCGCCGCGGGCGGCGGTGCTGGTCAGTGTGGTGCCGCGGACGGAGAGGGCGGCGGCGACGGTGGGCAGGATGCCGTCGCGGCGCTGGCGCAGGGCCGGGGCGGGCGCGTCGTCGGCGCTGCTCCAGCCGACGCGTGGGTCGCCGGAGGCGCCGTCGGCGGTGGCCGGGTGCCCGGTGTCGGGTTCCTGGGCCGGTACGACGGCTGTGTCGGATGACGGTGCGGTGCTGCTCTGCATGTGGTGCTTCCCCTCCTGCAATCCCCCGGGTTGCGTGCACAGACTGCCAAATGCGGCCGGTGGTGCGGAAGCTGGGGCGCGGCGACACGCGGGAGCGTGGGCTCATCGTCACGGTGGGGTGACTGCTGGTCATGGAACCGGAGGGCCGGTGACCGGTGTCGTACAACCGCATAGGCTGTCGCTATCCGCGATCCATAACAGTGCCGCAGGGGGCAACCGCCATGACGACAGGTCGGCTCGGGCAGCAAGCCGCGCCGCCGAACGCGGCCTACGCCGGGCAGGTCGTGCACTTCCCGGACCCGGTCCGTGCTGCGCGCCATCCCAGGGGCGTACGGATCGACGGGAACGGCTATCCGGATTTTTCGGCCTACGCGCGTGCCGCGGCGGAGATCGCCGAGCCCCCGGAGGGGTTCGGGGTCGATGAGCTGCGGTTGACGGACTATGTGTCGGCGAATGCGGCGTTGGCCGCGGCCGGGCATGACTTGTGGGACACGATCGTGCCGGTGGCGACGCCGCACGGCTGGACCTGGCATCACGTGCCGGGCAGTCGTCGCATGGAGTTGGTGCCGGTCGAGGTGAAGGCGCTGCTGCGGCATCACGGTGGTCTCGCGACGGCTGCCGTGGATCACGGCAAGCGGGGGACGCGTCCGTTGCAGGAGACGCGGCCGGCGCATTTCGGGCTGCCGAAGTCGTCGGTGGCGGTGACCGAGCAGCAGGTCCTGGGTGCCGAGGAGGACTTGGGGTACCGGTTGCCGGGTGCGTACCGGGCGTTCTTGAAGGCGGCGGGCGGGTGTGCTCCGGTGGGGGCGGCGCTGGATGCCGAGCTGGGGCTTCTGGTGGACCAGCCGTTCTTCACGGTGCGGGACGAGGCCGCGGTGAACGATCTGGTGTACGTGAACAAGTGCCTGCGTGATCACCTGACCAAGGACTATCTGGGTGTGGGGTTCGTGCAGGGCGGCATTCTTGCCGTGAAGGTCAAGGGTGATCGGGCGGGTTCGGTGTGGTTCTGCGCGTATGACGACGCGCGGGACAGCGGGGACACGGCCGGGTGGTCGGTCGCCGAGCGGGTGGAGCGTCTGCTGCTGCCGTGCGGTGACGACTTCGATGCGTTCCTGGCCCGGCTCGCGGGCAATCCGCCGGAGCTGGAGACGGTGGCGAACCTGATGGTGGACGGCGGTTTCGCGAGTGCGGTGGACGCCTCCGGCGTCGCCGTGCCGGCTGCTTCGACTGTCCCGGACGAGGGGTGAGTGTCCGATGGTGACGTTCGCGCAGGCGCAGGAGCGCGCCGAAGAGTGGATCAACGGGGATGTGCCCGGCTATCAGCACCGTGAGGTGCGGGTGCGGGAGTTCGAGCTGGGGTTCGTGGTGTGGGCGGAGGACCGCGACGGTGGTCCGGTGTCCGACGGCGGGCGCCAGCGGCTCGTCATCGCGCGTGACAGCGGGGACGCTTCGCTGTGGCCGGGGCTGCCGGTGGGTGAGGTGATCCGGCGGTACGAGGAGGAGTACGGGCTGCCGGAGGCTTCGCCGGAGCCGTCGGACGCGCCGCCGGAGCGGGTGGATCTGAATCAGACGTCGTTCCTGTTGAGCCCTCCGGAGTGGCTCCAGGAGGCGGCGGACAAGCTGGGCATTCCGGATCGGCGGGGGGATGCGTCTTCTGCCGGCGGGTCTGGCGCGTCTGCTGGTGCTGGTACGGGTGCTGTCTCCGGTACGGGTACGGGTGCTGTCTCCGGTGCGGGATCGGGTTCGGGTGCGTCCGTGCCTGGGCCGGCCGCCCCGGCGCCGGTGGCCGCCGACGCGGGCAGTGGCGCGACGCCGTGGCCCGCTTCGCCCGCGACGCCTTCCGGGGCGACTCCGTGGGCCGGTACGGACACGAACGCGGACGAGGAGGAGGACCGCTCGGTCGCGCCTCCGGCGACGGTGTTCGCGCCGCCGCTGGTGGACGAGGGCGACGTGCCTGCGCCGACCGCCGCTCCTGAGGCCAAGACGGCGCTGATGTCGGGCGGCAGCCAGCTCCCGCGCACGGCGGTGGCCCCGGCGTTCGACGGGTCGGCTCCCGCCGCTCCGGGCGCCCCGACGCCGGGTGCTCCTGACGCGTACGGCTACCCGCAGGGTCCCGGCGCGCAGCAGACTCCGCCGCCCGGCGCGCCGCCGAACTACGGCTACCCGCAGGGGCCGGGCACTCCGCCTGCGCCCAACGTGCCGCAGGCGCACGGGAGTTCGCAGGGCGGGCAGACTCCGTCGCCCACGTACGGCTACCCGCAGGGTTTCGCCGCGCAGCAGACTCCGCCGCCCGGCGCCGCGCCGAACTACGGCTACCCGCAGGGGCCGGGCCGGCAGCAGACTCCGCCGCCGGGTGCTCCTGACGCGTACGGCTATCCGCAGGGTCCGGGTGCGCAGCAGGCTCCGCCGCCGGCCGGGCAGGACGCGGCCGGGCGGCCGCTCGCGCCCGGGGCCGGTGACATCGCCGACGCCGCGACCAGCAAGGCGCAGGGTCCGCCCCGCGGTGCGCGCGGTGGTGGCGCGACGACTCCTCCGCCGCCCGGTGCCCCGGGCACTCCCGGCGCGCGGCCCTCGGGGCCCGGCGCTCCGGGTACCCCGGCGGGCGGCTACGTTCCGACGCAGCTCGTTTCGCAGCTCGGTCCCGACGGGCCCGAGGCCCCGCCCGCTCCGGGTGGTACGCCGCCCGGCGGTGTGCACCACGCCGCGACGATGCTGGCGGACCCGAGCATGGGTGGCCCCGGCGCGCCCAAGCCGCCCGGCGCGCCCGGCACTCCGGGGGCTCCCAAGCCGCCCGGTCCGCCCGGCGTGCCCGGTGCGGGTGCCCCCAAGCCGCCCGGCGCCCCCGGAACTCCCGGTGCGCCGCAGCCTCCCGGCCCGCCCGGCGCCCCCGGGGGTACGCCGCCCGGTGGCGTGCACCACGCCGCGACCATGCTGGCCCAGCCGGGTCCGGCCGGTCCCGGTACGCCGCCCCCGCCGGCGGCGCCCGGCGTGCCCGGGGCACCTGGTGCGCCCGGGGCTCCCGGTGGCGGTGTTCATCACGCCGCGACGATGCTGGCCGGTCCCGGTCAGGTCGGTCCCGGCATGCCTCCTCCCGCGCCGCCGCAGGCGCCGGGCGGGATGCCGATGCCGCCGCCCATGCCCGGGCAGCAGGTTCCTGGCGGTCCGCCCCCGGCCTCGTACGGGTATCCGCAGCCCACCGGTCAGCCGACCGTCGGGCCCGGCTACCAGGCCGTGCTGCGCTACCGCGCGCCCGACGGCTCGGAGCAGCAGCTGATCCGCCGCTCGGCGCCCGGTACGCCGCACCCGGAGTGGCAGATCTTCCATGAGCTGCGCGGCATGAACGTCCCGCCGGACCAGGTTCTGGAGCTGCACACGGAGCTGGAGTCCTGCGAGCTGCCGGGCGCGTACTGCGCCCGCATGATCCGTGAGCAGTGGCCGCAGGCCAGGATCACGTCCATCGCCCCGTACGGCAGGGACCACGCGTCGCGCCAGCAGGGCATGCAGCAGCTGATCGCGCACCAGGGCGAGTTGCACCAGGTGGCGGACGGTCCGGCGCGGCTCGCGCCGGTGCGTGCGCCGCTGCCGCCCGCGCAGCCGATGCCGCCGGTTCCGCCGGAGGCGGTCGGGCAGGAGCTGGCCGCTGCGTTCGGTCCCGGGGTGTTCCGGTTCGACCAGCGGGCCGTGTCCCGTCAGGGCGTGCCGGACCTCGTGGCGCACACCCTTGTCGTGGCAGGGCTGCCCGCCGACTTCGGGCCGTTCTTCTGGGCGCAGGCTCAGCCGGGCCGTCCGGTGCCGACGCTCGCCGAGCTGGCGCAGGAGCGGGGGGTGCAGCCCGCGGCGGACGCGGGTTCGTACCTCGTGATGGGCAGTGACTTCGGGCGGGCGATCTGTGTCCAGTACGGCACGGCGAACATCGTGGCCGTGCCGGTGGAGGCGGGTCCCGGCGGTGCGCCGGTGCCGCCGCAGTTCGTGAACACGGGTCTGCCCGAGTTCGCGCGCAGCCTCGCGGTGCTCGGCCGGATGTGGCCGCTGCGGTTCGGGCTCAATCAGGAGCAGGCGGGCCGCTGGACCGTCGACTTCCAGGCGCAGCTGGCCGCCGTCGACCCGGCGGCGCTCGCGTCGCCGGAGGGCTGGTGGTCGGTGCTGCTCGAGCAGATGTGGGACGGCCTGCTGTAGCCCGTCGGCAGCACAGAAGTCGAGGAGAGGCGCGCGACCGTATCGGTCGCGCGCCTCTCCTCTTTCTCTGGGTCCCTCTTTCTCTGTGCGCCCTTCACGGACGGGGCAGGGTGTGAGCTGCCTCGCTCCCCGGGCTCCCGATTCCGACTTTCAGCAATATTTGGCGCATCCTTGTCGAGTGGGTTGGGCGGAGTGTCTTGTTTTGAGCGCTTCGGCTCGATCGAGTGCTGGGTAGGAGAGCCGAAGCGGCTAAGAGGGGAATCAAGGATGAGCAGCGGTACGTCGGTGTCGCCCCATGGCTTCGTCGCGGGACGGGGCCGCGGCTATCGTCCCGGGCCGGTGGACGCGCTGGCCGCCGAGCTGTCCGGGGCCCGCGACGACGCCCGCGAGCGCGCCGCCCTCCTGGCCGCCCAGGTCGAGGAGCTGGAGGCCGAGGCGCAGCGGCTGCGCCTGGCCGTGACCCAGCTCGCCCCCCAGACGTACGAGTCCCTCGGCGACCGCGCCCGCGAGATCCTCGCCCTCGCCGAGGAGGAGGCGGACGGGGTACGGGCGTCTGCCGCCGATTCCGTCCGGCGGATCACGGCGGACGCCGAGGCCGATGCGCGGGAGACGCGCGAGGCGGCCCGCGCCGCGGCCGACGCCGTACTGGCCGAGGCCGAGCAGTGGGCCGACGAGCGGCTGAACGCCGACCGGGCCACGGCCGACGGGGCCCGCGCCGCCGCACGTGACGAGGCGAAGGCGTGGCGCGAGGAAGCGCTTGCGGCGCTGGACGAGGCGCGGGAGCGGACCCGGGCGACCCTCGCAGGTCAGGAGAAGGACCACGCCGAGCGGCGGGACGAGGCCGAGCGGGAGCTCGCCGGGCAGGAGGCCGCGGCGGACGCGCGCGACGCGGAGCGCCTGGCGCGGGCCGAGGGGCGTCTTTCCGAGGCGAGGCGGGCGTTCGCCGAGACGGAGGAGTCGGCCCGGCACGGCCAGGAGGACGCCGAGGCCCGCGCCGCGGAGCTCCTCGCGGAGGCGACCCTGCACGAGGAGGGCGTGGGCCGCGAGACGGAGCGGGTGCTGCGCGAGCACGGCGAGAAGTGGGACGAGGTCCGCGCCCACATGGACCACGTCCGCACCACCCTGGCCTCCCTCACGGGCCGAAACCCGGCCGACGAGGCGCCGTAGGCGCTGCGGCCAGCCACGAGCCGCGCCCACGCCGACGGGGCGTCGTACGCGCCATTGCTCCCGAGCCACACCACGGCCGCCGCGACGGGACGCCGTAAGCGGGCCGGATCCTCGCCGAGGGACGCCGTAAGCGGGACGCCGCAAACCGGCCAAGCCCCCGCCCACGAGACGCCGTAGGCGGGCGGCGCGGCCCGTGTCGCGCCCTACCCGTCCTTCCCCCGCGGTGCCTGCCGCGTCACGCCCGCCAGGATCCACGCCTCCACCGCCTCGTACTGGCGGCGCTGGTCATCGGCTGTGCGGCGGCCGGAGGCCATCGTGCCGAGCCAGCCGAAGAGGAAGCCGAGCGGGATCGAGACGATGCCTGTCGTGGTGAAGGGGAACCAGTTGAAGTCCTGGTCCGGGAACGCCGAAGTGGGCGAGCCCGACACCAGGTTGGTACCCGTCATCAGGACGAGGCAGGACGCCGTGCCGCCGAGCAGCGTCCACAGCAGGCCCGTACTCGTGTAGCGGCGCCAGAACAGGCTGTAGACGAGCGCGGGCGCGAGCGCCGAGGCGCCCAGGCAGAACGACAGCGTGATCAGCGGCTGGAGGTTGTAGTGCTGGACGAGCGTGGCCAGGAGGATCGCGGGCACACCGACGGACAGCGCCGAGACCCGGGCCAGCGTCATCTCCCTGCGGGCGGTGAGCTGCGCCTTGCGGTGCGCGAAGACGTCGTGCGCAAGGGAGTTGGCGCAGGCCAGGATCATTCCGGCGACCGAGGCGAGCAGCGTGAGGAAGAGCGCCGTGGTGACCGTGGTGAACACCAGCGTCTCCGCCGTGGAGGCGTCCGCGCCGAACGCGGCCCGCGCCCCGAGCAGATAGGCGGTGTTGCCCTGCGGGTCGGCCGCCGCGACGGCGGCCCGGCCGAGGAGCGCCGTCGCGCCGAACCCGACGACCGCGATGATCAGTACGAAGAGACCGACCGCTGACACCGCCCAGGACATCGAGCGGCGCACCTCACGCGCGCTGCGCGCCGTGTACATGCGCATCGTGACGTGGGGCAGGCACGCGCCGCCGAGGACGACGGTCAGCTCCGAACTGATCATGTCCAGGCGGGGGTTGGCGGTGCCGGCGAACTGGAGGCCCGAGTGCAGGAAGGCGTCTCCCACACCGCTGGCCTGTGCGGCCTGTGAGGCGAGCGCGCCCGGGTTCCAGTCGAAGCGGTACAGGATGATGAGGGCGACGGCGAGGCCGGAGCCGAGCAGCATCACGGTCTTCATGATCTGGATGAGGGCGGTGCCCTTCATGCCGCCGATCGCCGCGTAGCTGATCATCAGGGCGCCGAGCGCGATGACGCAGCCCGTCTTGAACCCCTCGCTGGTGAAGCCGAGGACGAACCCCAACAGATCGCCCGCGCCCGCAAGTTGGACGAGCATCAGCGGGAGCAGTGCCGCGAGGGTGGCAGCGCACGCGGTGATGCGTACGGCGCGTCCCGGCAGACGGCGGGCGATCACGTCGCCCATGGTGAACCGGCCCGCGTTGCGCAGGGGTTCGGCCAGCAGGAACATCAGGAGCATCAGGGACAGGGAGGTGCTCAGGGCGAGGACGATCCCGTCGTAGCCGGTGAGCGCGATGATGCCGCCGGTGCCGAGTACGGTCCCCGCGGAGATGTAGTCGCCCGCGATGGCGAGGCCGTTGCGCATCGGGGTGAGGGAGCCGAAGCCGGTGTAGAACTCGTCGAGGTTGTCGCGGTCGGGGCCCGTCATCACGCACAGGAGCAGCGTGATGGTGGCGACCGCGGTGAAGGCGACCAGGGACATGTCCTGGGCCGAGCTGCTGAAGTCCGTCATCGGGAGTTCCCCCCGGCCGTTCCGGGAGCCGGGCGGTCCAGCTCCGCTTGTCTGCGCAGTCGGTGGGCGAGCGGGTCGACCCGGCGGCGGGCGGTGTACTCGTACAGCCAGAGCGCGAGCGCGGTCACCGGGAGCTGGCACAGGCCGAGGAGGAGGCCGGTGGAGAAGCCGCCGGGGAGTGTGCCCGTCATGAGGGAGGGCGCGAACGCCGACAGGACGAGGAAGAGGGTGAAGTAGCCGAGGGCGGTGAGCGTGGCGACGCGGCGCTGCCAGCGGTAGGCGCTGCGCAGGAGCCGCAGGTCACTGTGGTGGCCGAGCGCGGGGTGGCGGGGGAGCCGGTGTGTGGGCGCGGGCGGTGGGGGAGGGGGCGCCCAGGGATAGGTGAGGGCGGGGTCGGGCTGCTGTCGGGGGTGCGGCGGTTGTCGGGGGTACGGCTGCTGGTGCTCGCCCGGGTACTGGTTCCCGTACGGGCCCTGGCTCGGGTTGCCGTACTGGTTCCGGTTCTGGCTCCCGTACTGGCTCTGGCCCGTGGGGAAGGGGCCCTGCCATGGCTCGTTCTGGTGGTCGGAATATGAGCGGTGCGGTGTGTCGGACATCCCGGTTCTCCTTGCGCGGCTTGGGTCCGCCGGGGAGTGCGGACGCAGGGAGCGAGAGGGGAGCCGGAACGTTACTCGTAGGTAGCGCTTTCCGCGACGGTTCTCGTGAACTGTTCAGTCGGTTTGTTGTGAGAGGGGTGAGTGATGCCGATGCGCATCTTGTGAGCCGGCTGAGTTGCAGGCGGCCTCTGATGTCGCCTCGCCAGCCCCCTCGCCCGCCCGCTCGCCGCCCCGCTCGCCGTCCTGGTCGATCACCGGGAAACGCCGCGGCGCGAGGCACAGCAGGACGACCAGAGCGAGCGCGGCAGCGCCGGCCGCACCCACGTAGACCGAGTCGACGGCCGCCGCGACGGCGCGCCGCAGCCGGTCCGGGTCGGCCACCGAGGCGGGGTCCTCAAGGGCCTTGGCCACCGAGTCGAGGGAGCCGGCGCCGCCGAGGCGCCCGGCGAGCACGGTGTTGGCGACGGCGCCGAACAGCGCGGCGCCGATCGTCTGGCCTATCTGCCGGCAGAACAGGACGGACGCGGTCGTCGTGCCGCGCTCGGCCCACCCGACGGTCGACTGGACCCCGATGATCAGGGGCAGTTGGAAGAGGCCGAGCGCCGCGCCGAGGAGCAGCATGACCAGCGCGGGCTGCCAGGCGGCCCCGGGGTAGGGGAGCAGCGGGAACGCGAGCAGGATGAGGAGCGCGGCGGCCATGCCGACGACGGCCGTGTTGCGGAAGCCGATCCTGCTGTACACGTGCTGACTGAGGGCCGCGGAGACGGGCCAGCTCAGCGTCATCACGGAGAGCACGAACCCGGCGGCCATGGGCGCGAGTCCGAGGACGGCCTGCGCGTAGGTGGGCACGAACACGGTGGGTGCGACCATCAGGAGGCCGAGTGCGCCGAGCGCGAGATTGACGGCCGCGATGGTGGGCCGGCGCCAGACCCAGCCGGGGATGATCGGCTCGGCGGCGCGCCGCTCGATCGCGACGACGGCGCCGACCAGCGCAACTCCCGTACCGAACAGGGCGATCGACTGTGCGGAGAGCCAGTCCCAGGCGACGCCGCCCTGGACGAGCGCGGTCAGGAGCACCCCGCCGCACGCGAACACGGCGAGCGCTCCGGCCCAGTCGATGCGGGCGCGCGGCCCCTTCTCCCGTACGGGTTCGTGGAGATGGCGTGCGACGAGCCAGAGGGCGAGCGCGCCGATCGGGATGTTGATGAGGAAGATCCAGCGCCAGCCCGCGTACGAGGCGAGGAGCCCGCCGAGCGCAGGGCCCGCGACGGCGGAGGTCGCCCAGACCGTCGACAGCCGGGCCTGGATGCGGGGGCGTTCCTTGAGCGGGTAGAGGTCGGCGGCGAGGGTCTGGACCGTTCCCTGGATGGCGCCGCCGCCCAGGCCCTGGACGACGCGGAAGGCGATGAGCGTGCCCATGTTCCAGGAGCCTGCGCACAGGACCGAGCCGACGAGGAAGAGGATGCTGCCGCCGATGAGGACGGGCTTGCGGCCGAAGGTGTCCGACAGCTTCCCGTAGACCGGCAGCGTGACCGTGACGGCGAGCAGATAGCCCGAGAAGAGCCAGGAGAAGACGGAGAATCCGCCGAGGTCGCCGACGATCTGCGGGACCGCCGTCGAGACGATGGTGGAGTCGAGTGCCGCCAGTGCCATGGAGAGCATCAGCGCGGCGACGACCGCGCCCCGGCGCCGGTCCTTCCCCGTGCCCGCCTGCGATGTCGCGCTGCCCACCGGATTCCTTCCCCCTGCATCTATTCCGCCGCCGACACCATCTCACTTGACCCTGCCGCGGCGGGAGGGTGGAGCGTGACTGCGCAGGAAGGTGGAGCGAACCCCTAGAGGCGCTCCACCGTTGGGTGGACTCCCCCTAGGGGGACCTCCGTACTACGGACAGGGGACGGTTCGTCCCCCCGGAGGACGAGGGGAGTGGGGGGTTCTTCCTACCTTCAAGGGGTGGGGTTTTCCCCCGGGAAAGACGGCGACCTGCACCAGGGCGCCGGGGCACCCCTCGCCACCAGACTGAAGCGCGTCGCACACACCTGACATTCCGCATGACCGACATAGGAGACTTACCGTGACAACGGCTGTGACCATTCCCAGGACCGGGGGCACTGGAGGGCAGACGGCCGTCGCCGCACGGGCGCGGCAGGTCGTCAAGGCCTACGGCTCGGGTGAGACCCGCGTCGTCGCGCTCGACCACGTCGATGTGGACATCGCCCGCGGCCGGTTCACCGCGATCATGGGCCCCTCGGGCTCCGGCAAGTCCACGCTGATGCACTGCCTCGCAGGCCTCGACAACGTCACGTCCGGGCAGATCTACCTGGACGAGACCGAGATCACCGGCCTCAAGGACAAGAAGCTCACGCGGCTGCGCCGGGACCGGATCGGCTTCATCTTCCAGGCGTTCAACCTGCTGCCGACGCTGAACGCACTCGAGAACATCACGCTCCCCATGGACATCGCGGGCCGCAGGGCGGACAAGGAGTGGCTGGACCGCGTCGTGCGGACCGTGGGCCTGGCCGAGCGCCTCAAGCACCGGCCCACCGAGCTCTCCGGCGGCCAGCAGCAGCGCGTCGCCGTGGCCCGCGCGCTCGCCGCTCGGCCGGAGATCATCTTCGGTGACGAGCCGACCGGAAACCTGGACTCCCGCGCCGGCGCCGAAGTGCTCGGCTTCCTGCGGCAGTCCGTCGACGAGCTCGGCCAGACCATCGTGATGGTCACCCACGACCCGGTCGCCGCCTCGTACGCGGACCGGGTGCTCTACCTCGCGGACGGCCGCATCGTCGACGAGATGCTCCGCCCCACCGCGGACGCCGTCCTCGACCGCATGAAGGACTTCGACGCGCGGGGGCGCACGTCATGAGTGCGAACACCGTGATGAAGACCTCCCTGCGCAACTTCTTCGCGCACAAGGGGCGCATGGCCCTGTCGGCCGTGGCGGTCCTGCTGTCGGTGGCGTTCGTGTGCGGCACGCTCGTCTTCACCGACACGATGAACACGACGTTCGACAAGCTGTTCGCGGCGACGTCGTCCGACGTGACGGTCAGTCCGAAGGCCGCCAGGAGCGAGGGCAGCGACACCGGGCGCCCCGAGTCGATGCCGGCCTCCACCCTCACGCAGGTCAAGCGGGCCGACGGCGTCAAGTCGGCCGAGGGCGCGGTCAGCTCGATGAACGTGACCGTCGTGAACGCGGACAACAAGAACATGGGCTCCGAGAACGGCGGCCCCACGATCGCGGGCAACTGGACGCACAACGACCTGCGTTCCATGGACATCACCTCCGGCCACGCCCCGCGCGGGCCCACCGAGGTCATGGTCGACTCCGACACCGCCGACAAGCACCACCTGAAGATGGGCGACGAGCTGCGCACCATCGCCGCCACCGGTGACTTCAGGGCGAAGATCGTCGGCATCGCCTCCTTCAAGGTGACCAACCCGGGCGCGGCCGTCGTCTACTTCGACACGGCCACCGCCCAGCGCGAACTCATCGGCCGGGGCGGCCGGTTCACCCAGATCAACGTCGCCGCCGCCCCCGGCGTCAGCGACACCCTGCTCAAGAAGAACGTCGCGGCGTCCCTCGACGGCCCGTACAAGTTCCAGACGCAGAAGGAGACCGCGGACGCCAACCGCAAGGACGTCGGCTCCTTCATGAACGTCATCAAGTACGCCATGCTCGGCTTCGCCGGGATCGCCTTCCTCGTCGGCATCTTCCTGATCATCAACACCTTCTCGATGCTGGTCGCCCAGCGGACCCGCGAGATCGGCCTGATGCGGGCCATCGGGTCGAGCCGCAGGCAGGTCAACCGCTCGGTCCTCGTCGAGGCGCTGCTGCTCGGCGTCTTCGGGTCGGTCATCGGCGTCGGCGCGGGCGTCGGACTCGCCGTCGGCCTGATGAAGATGATGTCCGCGGCGGGCATGGACCTGTCCACCGACGACCTGACCGTCAAGTGGACGACCCCCGTCGTCGGGCTGCTCCTCGGCATCGTCGTCACCGTCTTCGCCGCGTACATTCCGGCCCGCCGCGCGGGCAAGGTCTCGCCGATGGCAGCCCTCAGGGACGCCGGCACCCCCGCCGACGTCAAGGCGGGCGCGGTCCGCGCCCTGATCGGTCTCGTCCTCACGGGCGGCGGCGGCTTCGCGCTCTACACCGCCACACAGGCCGCCAAGGCGAGCGAGGGCTCCCTGTGGCTCGGCGTCGGCATCGTCGCCACGCTCATCGGGTTCGTCGTCATCGGACCGCTCCTCGCGGGCGGTGTGGTGCGCGTCATCAGCGCCGTGCTCCTGCGGATGTTCGGCTCCGTCGGCCGCATGGCCGAGCGCAACGCGCTGCGCAACCCGCGCCGCACCGGCGCCAC
This sequence comes from Streptomyces sp. NBC_01445, assembly GCF_035918235.1. NCBI lineage: Bacteria > Bacillati > Actinomycetota > Actinomycetes > Kitasatosporales > Streptomycetaceae > Streptomyces > Streptomyces sp. NBC_01445. The sequence continues at coordinate 6,016,622 of NZ_CP109485.1, forward strand.
CGGCGCGGCCCTGATGATCGGCCTCGCGCTCGTCGCCTGCCTGTCCGTCGTCGGCTCCTCGATGGTCGCCTCGGCCACCAGCGAGCTCGACAAGTCCGTCGGCGCCGACTTCATCGTCGAGGGGCAGAACGGGCTGAAGCCGCAGGCCGCCGAGGCTCTGAAGAAGGCCCCGTACGTCTCCCACGTCACGGAGGTCAAGTACGTCAAGACGAAGCTGACCACACCGGGCGGCACGAAGGAGGACGAGGAGCTCGTCGCCGCGACGCCCACGTACGCCCAGGACCTGCGGCGCGAGACGACCGCCGGTGAGCTGTCGGCGGCGTACGGGAAGAACGCGATGTCGGTCGGCTCGGAGTTCGCCACGAAGAACCACCTCAAGGTCGGCGACACCATGAACGTCGCCTTCGAGCGGGGCCGCACCGCCGACCTGAAGATCGCGGCGATCACCTCGGACGACACGACGTTCGACAAGGGCGCGATGTACATCGGCCTCGCGACCGCGAAGCAGTACGTGCCCGCCCGGCAGCTGCCGCTCAACGGGATGATGTTCGCCAAGGCGGACTCCGGCAAGGCCGACAAGGCGTACAAGGCGCTGAAGGCGTCGGTCGCGTCCGACCCGACGGTCCACGTCAAGGACCAGACCGACTACAAGCAGACCCTGAAGGACCAGATCGGCCAGCTCCTCAACATGATCTACGGGCTCCTGGCCCTCGCGATCATCGTGGCGGTCCTGGGCGTCGTGAACACGCTGGCCCTCTCCGTGGTGGAGCGCACCCGGGAGATCGGCCTGATGCGGGCCATCGGCCTCTCGCGCCGGCAGCTGCGCCGCATGATCCGCCTGGAGTCGGTGGTCATCGCCCTCTTCGGCGCACTCATCGGCCTCGGCCTGGGCATGGGCTGGGGCGCGACCGCCCAGAAGCTCCTCGCCCTGGAGGGCCTGAACGTCCTGGAGATCCCCTGGCCGACGATCATCGGCGTCTTCATCGGCTCGGCCTTCGTGGGCCTGTTCGCCGCCCTGGTCCCGGCGTTCCGGGCGGGCCGGATGAACGTACTGAACGCGATCGCCACCGAGTAGCTCCGCGGGGCGATGCGAACGGGGGAACGTGGGGAAAGGGGACGGCGGCCCCGGAGTGTCCTTCCCGGACACTCCGGGGCCGCCGTGTGCCCTGGGGACCACGCATGTGATCCGCGAATGATCCGCACGCGGGTGTCGGCGGCGCGTCGTAGTCTGGAAGACCCCCGGCCCGTTCGACGTGTCGGGCGGTTCGCGTTGCCCACTCCCCGGGATGGAAGCCCTTCATGAGTCTGCACGGTCTGCTGGACGCCGTAAGTCGAGACCCGGCGCTCGCCGAAGCGGTGAAGGCCGCCACCGACGGGCACCGCCCCCACGTCGACCTCGTCGGCCCGCCCGCCGCGCGGCCCTTCGCGGTGGCCTCTCTTGCCCGGCGGACCGGGCGGACCGTGCTGGCCGTGACCGCCACCGGGCGGGAGGCCGAGGACCTGGCCGCGGCGCTGCGCTCGCTGCTGCCGCCGGACGGCGTCGCCGAGTACCCCTCGTGGGAGACGCTCCCGCACGAGCGGCTCTCGCCGCGCTCCGACACCGTGGGCCGCCGGCTCGCCGTCCTGCGCCGCCTCGCGCACCCCCGCACCGACGACCCCGAGACCGGCCCGGTCTCCGTCGTCGTCGCCCCCGTCAGGTCCGTGCTCCAGCCGCAGGTCAAGGGGCTCGGCGACCTGGAGCCCGTGGCGCTGAGGACCGGCCAGAGCGCCGATCTGAACGAGATCGTCGAGGCGCTCGCCGCGGCCGCCTACGCCCGGGTCGAACTCGTCGAGAAGCGCGGCGAGTTCGCCGTACGCGGCGGCATCCTCGACGTCTTCCCGCCGACCGAGGAACACCCCCTGCGCGTCGAGTTCTGGGGCGACGACGTCGAGGAGATCCGCTACTTCAAGGTCGCCGACCAGCGCTCCCTCGAAGTCGCCGAGCACGGTCTGTGGGCGCCGCCCTGCCGCGAGCTGCTGCTCACCGACCAGGTGCGCGAGCGGGCCGCCGCCCTCGCCGAGGAACACCCCGAGCTGGGCGAACTCCTCGGCAAGATCGCCGAGGGCATCGCCGTCGAGGGCATGGAGTCCCTCGCCCCGGTCCTCGTCGACGACATGGAGCTGCTGCTCGACGTGCTGCCCGAGGGCTCCATGGCCGTGGTGTGCGACCCGGAGCGGGTGCGCACGCGCGCGGCCGACCTGGTGGCCACGTCGCAGGAGTTCCTCCAGGCGTCGTGGGCGGCCACGGCCGGCGGCGGCGAGGCCCCCATCGACGTGGACGCGGCGTCCCTGCGGTCCATCGCCGACGTCCGTGACCGGGCCCGCGAGCTGGACATGATGTGGTGGTCCGTCTCCCCGTTCGCGGCCGACGAGGAGCTCGGCTCCGACACCCTCAAGCTCGGCATGCACGCCCCCGAGTCGTACCGCGGCGACACCGCGCGGGCGCTCGCCGACACCAAGGGCTGGCTGTCCGACGGCTGGCGCACCATCTACGTCACCGAGGCGCACGGCCCCGCAGCCCGCACCGTCGAGGTGCTCGGCGGCGAAGGCGTCCCGGCCCGCCTCGACCAGGACCTCACCGAACTCACCCCGGCCGTCGTGCAGGTCTCCTGCGGCTCCATCGACTACGGCTTCGTGGACCCGGCCCTGAAGCTGGTGGTCCTCACCGAGACGGACCTGACCGGCCAGAAGGCGGCGGGCAAGGACGGCCAGCGCATGCCGGCCCGCCGCCGCAAGACGATCGACCCGCTCACCCTCGAGTCCGGCGACTACATCGTCCACGAGCAGCACGGCGTGGGCCGCTACATCGAGATGGTCCAGCGCACGGTCCAGGGCGCGACCCGCGAGTACCTCGTCGTCGAATACGCCCCGGCCAAGCGCGGCCAGCCCGGCGACCGCCTCTACATCCCCACCGACCAGCTGGAGCAGATCACCAAGTACGTCGGCGGCGAGGCCCCGACGCTCCACCGCCTGGGGGGCGCGGACTGGACGAAGACGAAGGCCCGCGCGAAGAAGGCGGTCAAGGAGATCGCCGCGGACCTGATCAAGCTGTACTCGGCGCGCATGGCGGCGCCCGGCCACTCCTTCGGCCCGGACACGCCCTGGCAGCGCGAGCTGGAGGACGCCTTCCCGTACGTGGAGACCCCCGACCAGCTCACGACCATCGCCGAGGTCAAGGAGGACATGGAGAAGACGGTCCCGATGGACCGCCTGATCTGCGGCGACGTCGGCTACGGCAAAACAGAGATCGCTGTTCGCGCAGCCTTCAAGGCCGTCCAGGACGGCAAGCAGGTCGCGGTCCTCGTGCCCACGACCCTCCTCGTCCAGCAGCACTTCGGGACGTTCTCCGACCGCTACTCGCAGTTCCCGGTCAACGTACGGGCGCTGTCGCGCTTCCAGACGGAGACCGAGTCGAAGGCCACCCTGGAGGGCCTGCGCGACGGGGCGGTCGACATCGTCATCGGCACACACCGCCTGTTCTCCTCCGAGACGAAGTTCAAGGACCTCGGCCTCGTCATCGTCGACGAGGAACAGCGCTTCGGCGTCGAGCACAAGGAGCAGCTGAAGAAGCTCCGCGCGAACGTCGACGTCCTCACGATGTCCGCGACCCCCATCCCCCGTACGCTCGAAATGGCCGTCACCGGCATCCGCGAGATGTCGACGATCACCACGCCGCCGGAGGAGCGCCACCCGGTGCTCACCTTCGTGGGCCCGTACGAGGAGAAGCAGATCGGCGCGGCCGTGCGCCGTGAACTGCTGCGCGAGGGCCAGGTCTTCTACATCCACAACCGCGTCGAGTCCATCGACCGCGCGGCGGCCCGCCTGCGCGACATCATCCCCGAGGCGCGCATCGCGACGGCCCACGGCCAGATGTCCGAACAGGCCCTGGAACAGGTGGTCGTGGACTTCTGGGAGAAGAAGTTCGACGTCCTCGTCTCGACGACGATCGTCGAGTCGGGCATCGACATCTCGAACGCGAACACCCTCATCGTCGAGCGCGGCGACAACTTCGGCCTCAGCCAGCTCCACCAGCTGCGCGGCCGCGTCGGCCGAGGCCGCGAGCGCGGTTACGCGTACTTCCTCTACCCGCCGGAGAAGCCGCTCACCGAGACCGCGCACGAGCGACTCGCCACCATCGCCCAGCACACGGAGATGGGCGCGGGCATGTACGTGGCGATGAAGGACCTGGAGATCCGCGGAGCGGGCAACCTGCTCGGCGGCGAGCAGTCGGGCCACATCGCGGGCGTCGGCTTCGACCTCTACATCCGCATGGTCGGCGAGGCGGTGGCCGACTACCGGGCCGCCGTCGAGGGCGGCGTCGAGGAGGAGCCGCCCCTGGACGTCAAGATCGAGCTCCCGGTCGACGCGCACGTCCCGCACGACTACGCGCCGGGTGAGCGGCTCAGGCTGCAGGCCTACCGCGCCATCGCCTCCGTGAACACGGAAGCGGACGTCAAGGCGGTCCGCGAGGAGCTCACCGACCGCTACGGCAAGCTGCCCGAGCCGGTCGAGAACCTGCTGCTCGTCGCCGGCCTGCGCATGTTCGCGCGGGCGTGCGGCGTCGCCGAGATCGTCCTCCAGGGCAACAACATCCGCTTCGCCCCCGTGGAGCTGAGGGAGTCGCAGGAGCTGCGCCTCAAGCGCCTCTACCCGGGCACGGTCATCAAGGCGGCCGCGCACCAGGTACTCGTCCCGCGCCCGAAGACCGCGAAGGTGGGCGGCAAGCCGCTCGTCGGACGCGAACTCCTGGGCTGGGTCGGGGAGTTCTTGACGTCGATCCTCGGTTCGTAGAGTCTCGCGGGACGGGCCCGGGGCCTGTCCGGGGCGGGGTGAGTGCGACGAGGGGACGGTCGGTCATGTCCGAGAGTGCTGAGGTCGGGCCCGGCAGGGTGCGCCAGATGTGGCACCTCATCGAGCCGCTCCACGCGGTGCTGTACTACGCGCCCGAGGCCTTCGAGGAGGCGGCCGGGCTCGGGTTCCGGACCGACGAGCGGTGGCCGAGCTACTTCGCCTGGCGTGCCGCCCCGCTGGGCGCCGCCGGGCCCACGCGGGTGGCCTCGGCGTTCTACAGCTTCAACCCGGACATGGTCGCCGAGCACGTACCGGCGGCGTGGCGGACCGCGGCACCGGACGCGGGCCTCGCGGGACGGCTGCGCTCCGTCGACCGCGCGTACCGCACGCTCTTCGGTGAGCGGCTCGACGGCCCCGAGCTCGCCGAGGCCGCCGCTCTCGCCCGCCGGGCCGCCGAGGCGGTGAACGCCGAGGGCCGCCCCCTGGCCGCCGCCAACGCCGAACTGCCCTGGCCCGAAGAGCCGCACCTCGTGTTCTGGCAGGCTGCGACGGTCCTGCGCGAGCACCGGGGCGACGGCCATCTCGCCGCACTGCTCGCGGCCGGCCTCGACCCGGTCGAGGCACTCGTGTCGTTCGCGGCGGTGGGCGCAGCTTCCGCGCAGACGTTCACCAGCCGAGGCTGGAGCCAGGACCAGTGGGACGCCGCGCGGGAACGGCTCGCCGCTCGGGGCCTGTTGGACGAGACGGGCTCCGCCACGGAGGACGGGAAGGCCCTGCGGGCGGAGGTGGAGGAGCGTACGGACGAGCTGGCCGCCGCACCGTGGCGCACGCTCGGCGCGACGGACACCGCCAGGCTCTCCGACCTCCTCGGGCCCCTGTGGGTGGAGGTGCTCGGCTCCGGACTGCTGCCGTCGGAGACGACACTGGGCATCGGGAAGGTGTGAGCGGGAAGGCGTGCGCGGGAGGGGCGACCGGAAGGTGTGGCTTCCGCGCCCCGGTGCGCCCCGGTAACGCGGGCGTTCACCCGATACGGTGACACCCGAACCGGACTAGCAGGGGGGAGCGTCGTGATGCGAGGCGCTGGGCGAGCCGTCGCCGCCGTACTGGTGACCGTGGCCGTCGCCACCGGCTGCACCGTGGAGCAGCAGGGCGGGTCGGGGTCCGGGCCCGAGTACAAGGCGGGCGGTGCGCTCGACGCCGTGAACTCGCTGACCGTCAAGGGGCGGGCGCCCAAGACCGGTTACGACCGGGGCCGCTTCGGCAGCGCCTGGGCCGACACCGATTCGAACGGCTGCGACACCCGCGACGACATACTCAAGCGGGACCTGACGGGGGTGAAGTTCCGCGACGGGCGCTGCACGGTCGTGTCGGGGACGCTCGCCTCCGACCCGTACACCGGCAAGGAGATCGCCTTCGCGCGCGGCCGCAGTCAGGTCGACATCGACCATCTGGTGGCCCTCTCCGACGCCTGGCAGAAGGGCGCCCAGAAGTGGGACCCGAGCAAGCGCATCGCCCTGGCCAACGACCCGCTCAACCTCCTCGCGGTCGACGCGGGCCCCAACCGCAGCAAGGGCGAGGGCGATACGGCGACCTGGCTGCCGCCCCGCAAGGGGTACCGGTGCACGTATGTCGCCGGGCAGGTCGCCGTGAAGAAGAAGTACGGGCTGTGGGTGACGGCCGGTGAGCGGGACGCCATGAAGCGCGTGCTGTCGAGCTGCCCGGACCAGGCGCTGCCCACGGGCGGCAACCCGACGTCGGCGCCGGAGCGCTTCCACGCGCGCTGAGCCTTCGGGCCCGGTCAGCCGCCCATCTTGTCCAGGTCGACGACGTCCTTGTCGGCCGGCGGCGCGGCCTCGACCGGCTTGTCGTAGTCCGAGAACGTGAGCGAGCCCGGCTCCTTGGCGGACTTGGTGACGAGCTTGAGCACGTACGGCTTGCCCTCGGTCGCGACGTAGAGCGTGTACTCGTCCTTGCCGTCGGTCTCGGTGACCGTGAACGCGGGCGTGCCGTCGACCGTCGTCGCCCGGCCCTTGCGGGCGAGGGTGTCATTGCTCTTGAACTCGGCGAGCAGCGAGTCGAGGTCGCAGAACGCCGCCATGTCCTTGGCGTCGGGGCTGTCCGCCTTCGACTTCATCCAGCGTCCCGCGAGCATCTTCACGACGGCGTCGGTGTCCGCCTTGGACTCGCCCTCGCTCTGGGCGCGCAGGAACGCCTCGTCGGACTTGAGGTACATGGTCGGGCCCGTCTTGATCAGGTCGACCCTGCCCTGCCCCTTCATGCTCATCGAGCCGGCGCACTCGCCCTTCCTGTCGAGGGCGACGTCGAGGGCGATCTGCCCGCCCTCCCCGTCGGCCGCGTTGCCCTTGATGGTGAGGGACGTGGCGCCGCGGGTGGCCTTCATGGCCTTGTTGGCGATCTCCGGTCCTGACAGGTCGGCGAAGGGGGCCTTGGGCTTGTCGCCCGACCCCGCGGCGTTGCCGGGGCCGCCGGGCCCGCACGCGGTGAGCGAGACGGCGGCCGTGACGACGGTGAGGCAGAGGGCGGCAAGTGTGCTGCGGCGCATGGGAGTTCCCCGGGAAGTGGTTGAGGTGGTGGAGGCGGAGCGGTGGTGTACGGCCGTCAGAAGTTGCCGTTGGTGATGATCTCGCCGTCGGCGTCGTAGACCGTGACCAGGCCGTTCTTGCTGTCCTTCCAGTCCGCGAACGCGGAGGCGATCAGCTTGGAGGGGCCGGAGCCCTCGCCCGTCAGACCGCCGGTGAAGTCGGTGTAGACGTCGGCGCTGTCGAGGATGTCGTTCTGCTGGTCGGCGCCCTGGACCTTGAGGACGTGGGCGACGGCGTCCTTCTCCTTGGGCGTGCCGTTCTTCGCCACGAAGGCCTTGAACTGCTCGGCCTGCGAGGCCTTCGACGCGCCCTTGTCGCCGGCGTCGGACTTGGCGCCGTCATCGGCCTTGCCGGCCTTGTCGCCCGCGTTCTTGCCCGCGGCGGCGGAGGTACCGCCGCCGTTCCCCCCGTTGCCGTTGTCGCCGTCACCCGAGTTCGCCGATACGACGCCGATCACGACGATTCCGACGACCGCACCCAGCGCGACCTTGGTCTTCATGCCCATGGCTGATCCCCCCACAGAAGGCGGCCCCCGATTCCGGCGACCGCTCGTTTCGATGGGTCAATAAGAGCAGAGCTTGTGAACCGAGTCAACACGCTTCACGAGGTCGAGTGTGTACACGCTCGTGAATGGGGTGCTTACGCGTTCGCGGGTATGCTCGGCGCCACAGTCATGTGGGGGAGCCGAGGGGAGCACGCCGGGTGCAGGACAACGCCACTGAAGTGACCGCGGCCGGGATCGCCCGGCTCGCGGGGGTCGGCCGCGCCGCCGTCAGCAACTGGCGCCGCCGCCATCCCGACTTCCCCAAGCCCGTCGGCGGCACCGAGACCAGCCCCTCCTTCGCCCTCGCCGACGTCGAGAACTGGCTGCGCGAGCAAGGAAAGCTCGCCGAGGTCCCGCTGCGTGAACGCGTCTGGCAGCAGCTCGCCGGACACCCCGCGGGCCCCGGCGTCGCGCTCCTGCACACCGGCTGCGCCCTGCTCCTCGTGCACGACCGGCCCACCGACTGGCTCGAACTCGCCGCGGTCTCCGACGAACACCTCGCCCAGCGCCTCCCGGCCGCCCTCGACGACGTCCTGACCCCGCGCTTCGGCCCCCGCGACGAGCGCGCGGTGCGCCTGCCCGACACGGGGCTCCTGCCCTCGGTCCCGCTGCTGCGCGGCGCCGCCGAACTCGCCGCGGAACTGGGCGCCCGTCAGACGTACGAGTTCCTGCTCGGCCGTCATCTCGACGCCAACCCGCGCCAGTACACGCTCACGCCCGCGGGTCCCGCCCAGCTCATGGCCGCCCTCGCCGGATCCGCCCGCACCGTCCTCGACCCGGCCTGCGGCACCGGTGCCCTGCTGCGCGCCGTACGCGACCTCGCGCCCGAGCCGGACCAGCGCCTCTACGGCCAGGACAGCGCCCCCGACCTCGCCGCCCTCACCGCGCTGCGCCTCGCACTCGGCACCCCCGCCGCCACCGACGGCGCCACCGTGCGCACGGCGGCCGGCGACACCCTGCGCGCCGACGCGTTCCCCGACGTCCGCGCCGACGCCGTCCTCGCCCACCCGCCGTTCAACGAACGCAACTGGGGCCACGACGAACTCGCCTACGACGCCCGCTGGGAGTACGGCTTCCCGGCCCGCACCGAGTCCGAACTCGCCTGGATCCAGCACGCGTTGGCCCGCCTGCGGGACGGCGGCACCGCCGTCCTGCTGATGCCGCCCGCCGCCGCGTCCCGCCGCTCTGGCCGCCGCATCCGCGCCGACCTCCTGCGCCGTGGGGCCCTGCGCGCCGTGATCGCCCTGCCCGCGGGCTCCGTCCCGCCCAACAACATCCCGCTCCACCTGTGGGTACTGCGCCGACCCGGCGCCGGCGCGCCGCCCGCGCCCGAACTCCTCCTCGTGGAGACGACCGGGGGCGGCCCGGCCGGCTCCGGCGACGGACGCGACAAGCTGCCGTGGGAGCAGGTCCAGCAGGCCGTCCTCGACGCCTGGCGCCCCTTCGACCGCGACGGCACCCTCGAGGAACTGCCCGGCATCGCCCGCTCCGTGCCCGTGATCGAGCTGCTCGACGACGAGGTCGACCTCGCGCCCGCGCGCCGACTGCCGCCCCCGGCCGCGGGCGGCGGCGCCGAGGAACTCGCCGCGGTCCGCACCCGCCTCGGCGACACCCTGCGCCTCACCGCCGACCGCGCCCCCGACACCCCGCCCGCCGCGCAGTCCCCGGCCCGGTGGCCCCGGACGACGGTCGGTGAACTCGCCCGCGCGGGCGCCCTGTTGCTCCGGACCACCACGGCGACCGCGGCGGCATCGGGTCCCGCCACCGGCGGCGCCGCGCGTGTGCCCGTCCTCACCGACCACGACGTCCTCGCCGGAACCGCGCCCTCCGGCTCACCCCAGGGCGGGGACGAGGAGCCCGTACTCGTCGAGGCGGGCGACGTCGTCGTGCCCCTGGCCGGCGGCGGCGCGGTCGTCCGCGTCGTCGACGAGGCCACCGCGGGCGCCGCACTCGGCCGCGGCCTGACCCTGCTGCGCCCCGACCCGGCAGCCCTCGACCCCTGGTTCCTCGCCGGGTTCCTGCGCGGCACCGCCAACAACCGTCAGGCCAGCAGCTACGCGTCCACCGCCACGCGCCTGGACGTGCGCCGCCTCCAACTGCCGCGCCTGCCGCTCGCCGACCAGCACCGCTACGGCGAACGCTTCCGCGCCCTCGCCGAGTTCGAGGACGCCCTGCGCCAGGCCGCGCGCCTCGGTGAACAGCTCGTGCAGGGCCTGCACGACGGACTGACGGACGGCACGCTCGGCCCCGAGTGACGCTTTTGACATCCGTACGACAACGGTTCCGTACAACCCGGCGCGGGTTGTCGGAGTCGGCCTATACGCTCGACACACCAAGGACCCGTCAGCAGGAGCAGCAGGAGAAACCATGCACGGCCAGGGCTACATGCCACCGCCACAGCGCCCGTCGCATGGCGTGCAGATCGGATTGCGCGTCCTGTTCGTGGCGCTCGCCGTGCTGAGCATCGGCTTCCTCGCGTGGACGGCGCTGCTGCGCCTCGCGCTGACGACGCGCAGCAGGACGGACTGGATCGTCTTCGCGTCCGGCGCCGCGCTCCAGGCCTGCACGGTCGTGCTGCTCGCCACGGACCCCGGCGTCGACGAGTTCACGACGTGGCGGGGCGACGCGGGCATGACGATCCTCCTGCTCACGCTCGCCGGAGTCGTCTCGTACTACCTGGTGGCCGACATCCGCCACGGCCGCAAGGGGCGCCTCGGGTTCTACGGCGGCGGCTACGCGAACGGATACCAGCCGCAGCAGCTGCCGCTCCAGCAGCAGCCGCTCCAGCAACCGCCGCACCAGCGGCCCGCGTACGGATTCCCGCAGCAGCAGCACTACGCGCCGCCCACGCCGCCGTCGACACAGCCCGTGCACGACCAGCTCACCCAGACCGCGGGCCCGGCCCCCACGCCCGTGCCCACCCCCGCACCGCAGACCCAGACGCCGCCGCCCCACCGCATCGACCAGGTCCGCGCGGAGCTCGACGAACTCAGCGACTACCTGCGAAAGCAGGAAGGCGGACGGTGACCCACCCCCTGAACGCGTCCGGCGGACAACTCGTCGCCGGGCGCTACGAGCTGTCCACCCTCATCGGCCAGGGCGGCATGGGCCAGGTCTGGACGGCGTACGACCAGCGGCTCGACCGGCGCGTCGCCGTGAAGCTGCTGCGCCCCGACCGTGTCGCCGGCCAGGAGGCCGACGAGCTGCGCCGCCGCTTCGTGCGCGAGTGCCGCGTCACGGCCCAGGTCGACCACCCCGGCCTGGTCACCGTCCACGACGCGGGCACCCAGGGCGAGGACCTCTACCTCGTCATGCAGTACGTCGACGGGGCCGACCTCTCCGACCACCTCGCCGAGCACGACCCCTACCCGTGGCAGTGGGCGGTCTCCGTCGCGGCCCAGCTGTGCGCCGTCCTGTGCGCGGTGCACGCCGTGCCGATCGTGCACCGCGACCTCAAGCCGCGGAACGTGATGGTCAAGCAGGACGGCACCGTCACCGTCCTCGACCTCGGCGTCGCCTCCGTGCTCGACACCGACACCACCCGCCTCACGCACACCGGCTCCCCCATCGGCAGCCCCGCCTACATGGCGCCCGAACAGGCCATGGGCGGCGCGGTGGGCCCCTACACGGACCTGTACGCACTCGGGGTGCTGCTGCACGAACTCCTCAGCGGAGACGTCCCGTTCGCGGGCTCCACCGCCCTCGGCGTCCTGCACCGCCACCTCTACGAGCCACCCCTGCCCGTGCGCCGGCTGCGCCCTGAGGTCCCCGAACCCCTGGAGGCCCTCGTCCTGCGCCTGCTCGCCAAGGACCCGCAGCACCGGCCGGCCTCCGCCCAGGAGACGTACGAGGCACTGCTCCCGCTGCTGCCCGCGCGCGGCGTGCCGAGCGGCGGTCCGCTCGACCCGACCCGCCCCTTTCTGCGCCCGCACGCCCCCTGGCCCGACCGCGCCCGCACCCCCGCCCCGCAGCCCGCCGCGCCCACCCCCCACACCGACAAGCCGGACGTCGCGGGCGCCGTCGACGAGGTCAAGCGCCTCCTCGGCGAGGGCCGCATCACCCAGGCCGTCGACATCCTCGGCGCGATCCTGCCCGCCGCCGCGGCCCAGCACGGCGAGCACTCACCGGTCGTCCGCACGCTGCGCAAGCAGTACGCCGCCACGCTCATGGACGACGGCCAGTACCGCCGCGCCCTGCCCGAGCTGCGCCGCCTCGCCGACGAGCGCGCCACCGAGGCGGGCCAGGCCGACCCGCAGTCCCTCCAGTTCCGCTACGAGGCCGCGCAGTGCCTGGAACAGCTCGGCGAACCGGCCGCCGCACTCGCCGAATACCGGGCGCTGCTCCCGTACTACGAGAACCAGTACGCGACGACGGACGTCACGCTGCCCCTCGAAGTCCGGCGCCGCATCGGCCACTTGCTCCTCGCCCTCGGCGACCGGGCCGCCGCTCACGACACCCTCGTGCGCCTCCTGCACGACGCGGAGCGCCTGCACGGGCCGGGACACCCGTTCCCGGCCGAAATCCGCCGCACCCTGCAGTGGCTGGGGCAGGTCCGGGGCTGAGCCGGGGCGGGCCGGGCGCGGGGAGTGCCTCAACTCCTGGCGAATCGTTGGGTCGAATAGGTGGCCGAGAGCACGGCCACTGCCTAACATCGATCACCGCCGGACTTTGTGCACCGACGCACAAACTCGTCGCAGGGAGGCCCACCTTGCACCGCCGCAAGAGCAGCAACAGCCGCCGCACCGCGCTCGTCCTCTCCACCGCCGCCGTAGCCGCGGTCCCTCTCCTCACCGCCTGCGGCAGCGACGCGCACCCCGGCGCCGCGGCCGTCGTGGGCAGCGACCGCATCACCGTCTCCCAGCTGGAGAACCGGGTGAACGAGGTGCGCGACGCCCAGCAGGCCGCCACCAAGGGCGACCAGCAGTACGAGCAGGCCATCGCCAAGTCCGGCGGCCTCACCCGGAACACGCTGCACTCCATGGTCTTCGACCGCGTCCTGCACCGCGCGGCCGCCGACGCGGGCGTCACGGTGACCCGCAGGCAGATCCAGGAGCGGAAAGCCGCGATGGCGCAGCAGGCCGGCGGCGTCCGGCAGCTTGAGCTCGCCCTGCTCGAGCAGTACAGCATCGCGCCCGAGCGCGTCGCGGACAGTGCCCGCACCGACCTCGAGGTGATGGGCCTTGCCCAGAAGGTCGGCGCGAACATGCAGTCCCAGTCCGAGACCGACCAGGCCCCCTTCTGGAAGGCGCTCGACCAGGCATCCAAGGAGCTGAACGTCGACCTGAACCCGCGCTACGGCACCTGGGACATCGCCAAGAGCCATGGCCGCGCCGACGCGAAGACGCCCTGGGTGCGCGAGGTCACGTCCCCGAAGACCGAGCAGCAGACGGCGTAGGGCCTCTCGCCCGGTGCGCGGCAGGCGGCCTGGGTTACGTTCGAGGCGTGAACGCCGAGAACGCACCCGCCGCCGCCCCGACCGGCCGCATCGTCCTGCTCACCACCAGCCACCGCGTCGCGCCCGGCCTGCTGTCGTGGTCGGCCTGGCAGCTCCTGCACGCCGCCGACGAGGTGCTGTGCGCCGACGCCGCGCACCCGCAGCTGCCGTATCTGCGGGAGGCGGGCATCGAGGTGCGGGAGGCCGCGCCGACCGCCAGTGAGCTCGTCGACGCCTGTGCCGGGGGCCGCACCGTCGTGGTCGTCGCCACCGCCGAGGGCGACCGGCGCCTGACCGACGGCCTCGCCGCGCTCGCCGGGTCGGGCCGCGTAGCGATGCCCGACCTGGAACTGCTCCCGGCCTCCTACGATCTGCCGGGCGCCCGCCTCCTCGACCTGGTCCAGGTCATGGACCGCATCCGCCGCGAGTGCCCGTGGTCCTCGCAGCAGACCCACAAGGGCCTCGCGAAGTACGCGATCGAGGAGGCGTACGAACTCGTCGAGGCGATCGAGGACGGCGACCGGGACGAACTGCGCGAGGAGCTCGGGGACGTACTCCTCCAGGTCGTCTTCCACGCCCGGATCGCCGAGGAGGCCTCCGGCGAGGAAGGGGACGAGGCCTTCTCCGTGGACGACGTCGCCGGCGGCATCGTCGAGAAGCTCATCCACCGCCACCCGCACGTCTTCGGCGACGACACGGCGCTCACGCCCGAGGACGTGAAGGAGCACTGGCTGCGCACGAAGGCCGTGGAGAAGCAGCGCGAGTCCGTCACGGACGGGGTGCCGGTCGGCCAGCCCGGCCTCGCACTCGCGGCGAAGCTGGGGTCCCGCGTCCGCACGGCCGGCCTCGACGTGCCGACGCCGGGCGGCGACGGCGTCGGCTACGAACTGCTCGCCCTCGCCCTGCGAGCTGAGTCCGACGGAGTCGACCCGGAAGCAGCGCTGCGGGCGGCGGCCCGGGCGTACCGGGACGCGATCCGCGCGGCGGAGGGGCTGGCCTAGGGCCGGTCGTCACCTTCCCGCCTGCCCGGCGGCGTCCGGCACGCACTCCCCGAGCTCTCGGCCCCGCTCGGGCAGGGGAGACCCCGGTCGAAGGGCTGTCCGGCGCCTGGCGATCGCACGCATCAGATGCCGCCAGGTCCGCCCGCAGGGCGGACGACGGGAATCTGGCGACAGGCCCCGGAACCGGTCGGCGGTGGGGTCCGGCCAACGGGCCGCCCCGCGCCGGATACCGTCGACGCGTGACCGAAAAGCCCGCGCAGCGCACCGCTCCCGAACTCTTCACCTGGGAGTTCGCCACCGATCCGTACCCGGCCTACGCCTGGCTGCGCGAGCACTCGCCCGTTCATCGCACCACGCTCCCCAGTGGCGTCGAGGCCTGGCTGGTCACGCGGTACGCGGACGCGAAGCAGGCGCTGGCCGACCAGCGCCTGTCCAAGAACCCGGCGCACCACGACGAGCCCGCCCACGCCAAGGGCAAGACCGGCATTCCGGGCGAGCGCAAGGCCGAGCTGATGACGCATCTGCTCAATATCGACCCGCCGGACCACACCCGCCTGCGCCGCCTCGTCTCGAAGGCGTTCACCCCGCGCCGGGTGGCCGAATTCGCGCCCCGGGTACAGGAGTTGACCGACCGGCTCATCGACGAGTTCGCCGCCAAGGGCGAGGCGGACCTCATCCACGACTTCGCCTTCCCGCTCCCCATCTACGCGATCTGCGACCTGCTCGGCGTCCCGCGCGAGGACCAGGACGACCTGCGGGACTGGGCGGGCATGATGATCCGCCACGGGGGCGGCCCGCGCGGCGGGGTCGCCCGCTCCGTGAAGAAGATCCGGAACTATCTCGTCGAGCTCATCCACCGCAAGCGCGACGAGCCCGGCGACGACCTGATCTCCGGCCTCATCCGCGCCTCCGACCACGGCGAGCATCTGACGGAGAACGAGGCCGCCGCGATGGCCTTCATCCTCCTGTTCGCCGGTTTTGAAACCACCATCAACCTCATCGGCAACGGCACATACGCCCTGCTCACCCACCCCGAGCAGCGCGAGCGCCTGCAACTCTCCCTGGAAAGGGGCGAATCGGGCCTCCTCGAGACCGGCATCGAGGAACTCCTGCGCTACGACGGCCCGGTGGAGCTCGCCACCTGGCGCTTCGCGACCGAGCCGCTGACCGTCGGCGGACAGGACATCTCCGCCGGCGACCCCGTCCTCGTCGTGCTCGCCGCCGCAGACCGCGACCCGGCGCGCTTCGAGGAGCCCGACACTCTCGACCTGTCCCGGCGTGACAATCAGCACCTCGGATACGGGCACGGCATCCACTACTGCCTCGGCGCACCCCTCGCGCGCCTGGAGGGACAGACCGCCCTCGCGACGCTTCTGACGCGCCTTCCGGACCTGCGACTCGCGGGAGAACCTGCCGATTTGCGCTGGCGCGGCGGGCTCATCATGCGGGGATTGCGCACACTTCCGGTCGAGTTCACGCCGCATCAGGAGGGCTCGGACAAAGCCCCGTAACTGACGGGCCGTCAAGACTGTGACTTTCACGTGATCTCTGCTGCATCGACTTGTGACAAGCGTTCGACTCCCGCTACGTTCACCAGTCATCGCGGCACCACCCGCCGCAGCATTCCCCGAGCCACCGAAAGGCGCCTCCATGCTCACCGGGAACGGTCGTCACCGTCGCCCCCGCCAGGCTCCCGCGCTCATCGTCGCCGCGGGAGTGGCCGGCTCCGCCATCGCGATCCCTCTGCTCGGCGCGACCAGCGCGAGCGCCGCGTCGACGGCCACATGGGACAAGCTCGCCGAGTGTGAGAGCGGCGGCTCCTGGAGCGCCGATCCGGGCAACGGCTATTACGGCGGGCTCCAGTTCTCCCAGGAGACCTGGGAGAACTACGGCGGCCTCGACTTCGCGCCGCGCGCCGACCAGGCCAGCCGCTCGCAGCAGATCGCCGTCGCCGAGAAGGTCCTCGCCGACCAGGGCCCGCGGGCATGGCCGGTCTGCTCGGTCACCTCGGGGCTCACGGCGGACGCCGCCGCCGCCGATGTCGACCCCGGGGCGGCCCTGCCGACCCCGTCGGCGTCGGCCGGTGACTCCGGGAGCGACGACGCGGCGGACGGCGCCGCGAAGGGGGACGCGAGCGACGAGCCGTCGGACTCCGCTTCCTCGGGTGCGAAGGACACCTCCCGAGAGAAGAATCACGACAAGACGGGTGATACCGCAGGTAACACCTCGGATGACTCCAAGGGTGACAAGTCCGGCCGGGACGGCTCGACTTCGACCCCCGCGACGCCCTCGCCGGAGACCTCCGCCGGCTCGGACGCGGCCACCCCGCCCGCCTCCGGCCGGCACCGCGGCGACGCCGCCGCGGACGACACCGCGGACTCCTTGCGCGCCGACGACGGCTCGGGCCGCCATGCCTCACGCGGCGACGAAAGCGGGCGTAAGCAGGCGAATCAGGACGAAGGTGCCTACACCGTGCGCGCCGGCGACAACCTCTGGGACATCGCCGACACCCATGACGTGGACGGCGGATGGGCCGCTCTGTATGCCGAGAACAAGAAGACGGTGGGTGCCGACCCGGACCTCATCCTTCCTGGTCAGAGTCTGGATCTTGGGCTCGAATCGGGCGAAAAGTAGCGGCAGTTCGGGCTGAATGTCCGCTTTGGCGAGAGTGAGAGATGGGTCTCAAAGGCCCTGATCGTCTTTGAAATTCCGGCGATCCACTGCTTACGGTCATCACCGCTCGCCACAGCGGGCCCCGTCGGATGTCACGCCGAATCCTGCCAATGTCCGTACGGGAACAGTCGTCGCGTAAGCGCCGTAGGCAGGAGCGGGGGACCCAAGGTAAGTGCCGGCCCCGGCCGTTGAGAGACGGCCGGACGACCGGCTTGGGGTTAAGTCGCACGCAGGACGTGCGACCGGGCACTCATCCGGCCCGAACCCGACAGCTCACCTCGTAGGCGTCGGTGAGGGGATCTCTCGATGCTGTTTTCCAGCAAGGGCAAGCACCGCCGCCCGTCCAAGGCCGTTCGCGTCGCCACGCTCGCCGGTGTCGCCGGTGCCGCTGTCGCCGTCCCGCTGATGGGTGCCACCGGTGCCTCCGCCGCCACCGCCTCCGAGTGGGACGCGGTCGCGCAGTGCGAGGCCGGCGGCAACTGGTCGATCAACACGGGCAACGGCTACTACGGCGGCCTCCAGTTCTCCTCGTCCACGTGGGCCGCGTACGGCGGCACCGCGTACGCCTCCACCGCCGACAAGGCCTCCAAGGCGCAGCAGATAGCCGTCGCCGAGAAGGTCCTGGCCAGCCAGGGCAAGGGTGCCTGGCCGAGCTGCGGCGTGGGCCTGTCCGCCGCCTCGACCGGCTCCGCCCCGGCCGCCGCCCCGCAGCCGGAGCGCAAGGCCGAGCAGCCGACCACCCGCAGCCAGGAGCGCAAGGCGCCTGCCGCGAAGCAGAAGTCGAAGAAGACCGTCGAGACCCCGGCCGGCAAGAAGGTCAAGAAGGGTGACGGCGAGTACAAGGTGAAGGCCGGCGACACGCTCAGCACCATCGCCGAGGCGCACCACACCAAGGGCGGCTGGGCGAAGCTCTTCAAGCTGAACAAGGACATCGTCGAGGACGCCGACCTGATCTACCCGGGCCAGCAGCTCCACCTCAAGTAAGTAGGAGAGGAGCAGCGGCCCCAGGCCGCTCGGGTACCGGCTTTCGGCGGACGGCCGGTACCACGCCAGGTTCCCCCAAGGACTCCCCGCCCCGGGTGCGCATTCCCCCGTCGCGCCCGGGGCGGGGCTTTGGTGTGTGAGGGGTCCTGGGCTTTCGTCCGTTGTCGGCCGGGACTTTTTGTTCCGTTCGGAAACAATTCGCTCTCGGTTTTGTCCACGGGCCGGTCGGTCGGCTGGCCGATGCCTGGAGCCGGATAGGCTCAGGTGTTGCCGGACCATGCGGCCCGGCGTAGTTGCGTCACATCCCAGAAGGAGATGCTCGTGCCGTCCATCGACGTCGTCGTAGCCCGGGAAATCCTGGACTCCCGAGGCAACCCCACGGTCGAGGTCGAGGTCGGCCTCGACGACGGCAGCACCGGTCGTGCCGCTGTCCCGTCCGGTGCGTCCACCGGCGCGTTCGAGGCCATCGAACTCCGCGACGGTGACCCGAACCGCTACCAGGGCAAGGGTGTCGAGAAGGCCGTCCTCGCCGTCATCGAGCAGATCGGCCCGGAGCTCGTCGGCTACGACGCCACCGAGCAGCGCCTGATCGACCAGGCGATGTTCGACCTGGACGCCACCGACAACAAGGGCTCGCTCGGCGCCAACGCCATTCTCGGCGTCTCCCTCGCCGTCGCGCACGCCGCCTCCGAGGCCAGCGACCTGCCGCTGTTCCGCTACCTCGGCGGCCCGAACGCGCACCTGCTGCCCGTCCCGATGATGAACATCCTCAACGGTGGGTCGCACGCCGACTCCAACGTCGACATCCAGGAGTTCATGATCGCGCCGATCGGCGCGGAGTCCTTCTCCGAGGCCCTTCGCTGGGGCGCCGAGGTCTACCACACCCTCAAGAAGGTGCTGAAGACCAAGGGCCTGTCCACCGGCCTGGGCGACGAGGGCGGCTTCGCCCCGAACCTCGGCTCGAACCGCGAGGCCCTCGACCTCATCGTCGAGGCCATCAAGCAGGCCGGTTACGTCCCCGGCGAGCAGATCGCGCTCGCCCTCGACGTCGCCGCGTCCGAGTTCTACAAGGACGGCAAGTACGAGTTCGAGGGCAAGTCCCGCTCGGCCGCCGAGATGACCGAGTACTACGAGGAGCTCGTCTCCGCGTACCCGCTGGTCTCCATCGAGGACCCGCTGTACGAGGACGACTGGGCCGGCTGGAACGTCATCACCGAGAAGCTGGGCGACAAGGTCCAGATCGTCGGCGACGACCTCTTCGTCACCAACCCCGAGCGCCTCGCCCGCGGCATCGAGGAGGGCTCCGCCAACGCCCTGCTCGTCAAGGTCAACCAGATCGGTTCGCTGACCGAGACCCTGGACGCCGTCGAGATGGCCCAGCGCAACGGCTTCAAGTGCATGATGTCCCACCGCTCCGGCGAGACCGAGGACGTCACCATCGCAGACCTCGCCGTCGCGGTGAACTGCGGCCAGATCAAGACCGGCGCCCCGGCCCGCTCGGACCGCGTCGCCAAGTACAACCAGCTCCTGCGCATCGAGGAGATCCTCGACGACGCCGCGGTCTACGCCGGCCGCAGCGCATTTCCCCGCTTCAAGGGCTGAGCCACACAGGCTTCGGTAGAAGCGTCGTACGTACGTCCCCGCACCCGGTCCCGTACCGTGTGCGGGGACGTACGCACGTAAAGGGGAGGCGCGAAGATGGCCGGGAGAGTCCGGGACAGGGACCGTGACCGGTTCTCCACCGCGACCCGGCTACGTCTGCTCGGCGAGCAGACCGCCGAGCGCGTCTACCGCTCACAGACCAGACGCCAGGCCCGCCGCTCCCGCCTCACCGGCCGCGCGGCACTCCTGGCCCTCGTCCTGTGCACCCTGGTCGTCGCGCTCGCCTACCCCATAAGGCAGTACGTCTCCCAGCGCGGTGAGATCGCCGATCTCCAGCGCCAGCAGCAGGAGGCCCAGAGCAGGGTCGACAGGCTGCGCGACGAGAAGGCGCGCTGGCAGGACGACTCGTACGCGGAGCAGCGGATCCGCGACCGGCTCCACCTGGTGATGCCGGGCGAGACCGGCTACATCGCCCGCGACCCCGACGCGGCGAAGCGCACCCGCTCCGAGCAGGGCGCGGCGGGCCGGCCCTGGTACTCGAACGTCTGGGACGGTGTCGACAAGGCCGACCGCCCCGACAACTGACCCGTCTCACCAACGCCCGAAGCCGAAGCCCCAAGCCGCAAGCCCGAAGCCCCGAGCCCGAACCCGTAGTACCCCCACCGAAGTTCACTGAAGGAAAGCCCCCAGGCATGGACACGCCCCCGCCCCAGACCGAGCCGACCACGCCCACGGACGCCGACATCCAGGCGTTCAAGGAGCAGCTCGGCCGCCCGCCGCGCGGCCTGCGGGCCATCGCGCACCGCTGCCCGTGCGGCAACCCGGACGTGGTCGAGACGGCCCCGCGCCTCGAGGACGGCACGCCCTTCCCGACGACGTACTACCTCACGTGCCCGCGCGCCGCGTCCGCGATCGGCACCCTGGAGGCGAACGGCGTCATGAAGGAGATGACGGAGCGCCTCTCGACGGACCCCGAGCTCGCGGACGCGTACCGCAAGGCGCACGAGGACTACATCGCGCGCCGCGACGCCATCGAGGTCCTCGAGGGCTTCCCGAGCGCGGGCGGCATGCCGGACCGGGTGAAGTGCCTGCACGTCCTGGTCGGCCACTCCCTGGCCGCGGGCCCGGGTGTGAACCCGCTCGGCGACGAGGCCATCGCGATGCTGCCCGAGTGGTGGGCGAAGGGCCCGTGCGTGTCGGCCGCGCCCGAGGAGAGCGAGTGACCAGGGTCGCCGCCGTCGACTGCGGCACGAACTCGATCCGCCTGCTCGTCGCCGACGCCGACCCTGTGACGGGCGAACTCGTCGACCTGGACCGCCGCATGACGATCGTGCGGCTCGGGCAGGGCGTGGACCGCACGGGACGGCTCGCGCCCGAGGCGCTGGAGCGCACCTTCGCGGCCTGCCGCGAGTACGCCGAGGTCATCAAGGCGCACGGCGCCGAGAAGATCCGGTTCGTGGCCACGTCCGCGTCCCGCGACGCCGAGAACCGGGACGACTTCGTGCGCGGGGTCATGGACATCCTGGGCGTCGAGCCCGAGGTCATCACCGGTGACCAGGAGGCCGAGTTCTCCTTCACCGGCGCGACGAAGGAGCTGACGGGCCGGGCCGACCTCGACAAGCCCTACCTCGTCGTGGACATCGGCGGCGGCTCGACGGAGTTCGTCGTCGGCGAGGACACGGTCGTGGCCGCGCGCTCCGTCGACATCGGCTGCGTCCGTATGACGGAGCGCCACCTCGTGGGGGAGGACGGCCAGGTCACCGACCCGCCGACGCCCGCGCAGATCGAGGCCGTCCGAGAGGACGTCGTCGCGGCCCTCGACCTCGTGACGCAGACCGTCCCGCTGACCGCGGCCCGCACGCTCGTCGGCCTCGCCGGCTCCGTGACGACGGTCGCCGCCCTCGCGCTCGGCCTGACCGAGTACGACTCGGTGGCCATCCACCACTCCCGTATCTCCTACGAGCGCGTCGCCGAGCTCACGGACTGGCTGGTGACGTCCACGCACGACCAGCGCTCCCTGAACCCGGTCATCCACCCGGGCCGTGTCGACGTCATCGCCTCCGGCGCACTGGTGCTGCGCCTGATCATGGAGTGGATCGGCGCCAAGGAGGTCGTGGTGAGCGAGCACGACATCCTCGACGGCATTGCCTGGTCGATCGCCTAGCCCGCCCGTCCAAGGTGCCCGGCCCCTCCAAGACCCCTCTCCCGGCCTCTTCCTGGAGGGGGGCGACACGCTCCGGCGACACCCCGTCGGGAAAGTTCGTGAAGTTCTTCACAAGGAATTCGGCCCCGTTGGGCGAGGTTCCGGGTCAGATGGCCCGCGGAAGGGGGTCCTGGGGCCCTGGCGGCTGACGCGCGGGGCGTTCCAGACTTGTTTCGGACAGATGAACCGGGCGAGTGGTCCACCCCCGCCAAATGCCCGGAGCGGCAGCTCAACAGGGGTGTGGAACGACCGGCGTTATACCGTGGTTCCCCGCTGGGGCCATGACGTCCGTCACGTGGGCGGCGAAGTGTAGCAGAGGCCCTCTCCATGCTTGTGAAGGGGCGCACGAGCGACCCCCTCCGGACAGGTGGATACTCGATGGCATGAGCACCACGGAGCGTCCCAGGATCCTCGTAGTAGGCGGTGGGTACGTAGGCCTGTACGCAGCACGACGCATTCTCAAGAAGATGCGTTATGCGGAAGCGACCGTCACGGTCGTGGACCCGCGCTCGTACATGACTTACCAGCCCTTCCTCCCCGAAACTGCCGCCGGCAGCATCTCGCCGCGCAACGTCGTCGTCCCGCTGCGACGCGCTGTGCCCGGAGCCGAGATTCTCACCGGGCGGGTCACCACCATCGACCAGGACCGCAAGGTCGCCACGGTCGCCCCGCTCGTCGGCGAGGCGTACGAGGTTCCCTTCGACTACCTGGTGATCGCGCTCGGCGCGGTCTCCCGCACCTTCCCGACGCCGGGCCTCGCCGAGGTCGGCATCGGTATGAAGGGCGTCGAGGAGGCCATCGGCCTGCGTAACCACGTGCTCGAGCAGCTCGACAAGGCCGAGTCCACGAACGACGAGGAGATCCGCCGCAAGGCGCTCACCTTCGTGTTCGTCGGCGGTGGCTTCGCGGGCGCCGAGACGATCGGTGAGGTCGAGGACCTGGCGCGCGACGCGGCCAAGTTCTACAAGAACGTGAAGCGCGAGGACATGCGCTTCGTGCTCGTCGACGCCGCCGACAAGGTGCTGCCCGAGGTCGGCCCCGAGCTCGGCACGTACGGCAGGAAGCACCTGGAGTCCCGCGGTATCGAGGTCTACCTGAAGACCACGATGCCCTCCTGCGTCGACGGTCACGTCGTGCTCAGCAACGGCCTCGAGGTCGACTCCAACACCGTCGTGTGGACCGCCGGCGTCAAGCCGAACCCGGCCCTCGCGCGCTTCGGTCTCCCGCTCGGCCCCCGCGGCCACGTGGACACCCAGACCACCCTCCAGGTGCAGGGCAGCGACTACATCTGGGCCGCGGGCGACAACGCCCAGGTCCCGGACCTGGTGGCCGTCAAGAACGGCACGCCGGCCGAGCGCGCCTGGTGCCCGCCGAACGCCCAGCACGCCATGCGCCAGGCCAAGGTCCTCGGCGACAACGTGGTCTCCGGCATGCGGGGCTTCCCGCAGAAGGAGTACAGCCACAGCAACAAGGGCGCGGTGGCGGGTCTCGGCCTGCACAAGGGCGTCGCGATGATCGTCATGGGCAAGATGAAGATCAAGCTCAAGGGCCGTCTCGCCTGGTACATGCACCGTGGCTACCACGGGCTCGCCATGCCGACCTGGAACCGCAAGACCCGTGTGATCGCCGAGTGGACGCTCAACATGTTCCAGAAGCGCGACATCACCGCGCTCGGTGCCCTCGAGTCTCCCCGCGAGGAGTTCTACGAGGCCGCCAAGCCGGCGCCGGCCCCGGCCGTCGCCGAGGCTCCGAAGGTCGAGGAGAAGGCCAAGGCCTCCTGACCCCGGTCCAGTAACACCCCTGAAGGGGCGCTCGCCATCCGTGGTGCGAGCGCCCCTTCGGCGTTCCCGGAGCCGCCCGGGACCGCCCGGAAACCGACCCGGCACGCCGATATACATGCCTGCTACATGTATTTTGCCGATCCGTAACGCAGTAACGGGACTGCGAGAGCGGCCCGTTGGTGTTTACGTGGTGTTGGACGATTCCGGGATCGTCTCCCATCACGGAGGTGTGCGCCATGCAGGACGCCGCACAGCGGCTCAAGAACCTCGCCGAACAGCTACTCGGAGTACCGCTCCCCGTCAGGCTTCGCGCCTGGGACGGTTCGGAGGCCGGGCCGCCCGCCGGACCCACTCTCGTCGTACGCAACCGCCGCGCCCTGCGCCGCCTGTTGTGGAAGCCGGGAGAACTCGGCCTGGCCCGCGCCTGGGTGGCCGGTGACCTGGACGTGGAGGGCGATCTGTACGACGCCCTCGGCCGGATGGCCGGACTCATCTGGGAGCGCCCCGAGGAGGACAGCAGGAGCCTCGTCGAGGCACTGAAGGAGCCCAGGGTCAGGGCCGCCGTCGCCGAGCTGGTCAAGCTCGCCGGACCCTTCCTGCCGCCCGCCCCGCCCGGTGAGGAGATGCGCAGGCACGGCCGCCTGCATCTGCACACCAAGCGCAGCGACCGACGGGCCATCAGTCACCACTACGACGTCGGCAACGACTTCTACGAGCTGGTGCTCGGCCCCTCGATGGTCTACTCGTGCGCGTACTGGGCCTCGCCGGACGGCACCCTCGAGGACGCCCAGCGCGACAAGCTCGAACTCATCTCCCGCAAGCTCGGCCTCGCGCCCGGTCAGCGCCTGCTCGACGTCGGCTGCGGCTGGGGCTCCATGGCCATTCACGCCGCCCGCGAGTATGACGTCGGCGTCGTCGGCGTGACGCTCTCGCAGGAGCAGGCCGCGTACGCCCGTAAGCGGGTCGCCGAGGAGGGGCTCACCGACCGGGTGGAGATCCGGGTCCAGGACTACCGCGACGTGCGCGACGGGCCCTTCGACGCGATCTCGTCCATCGGCATGGCCGAACACGTCGGCTCCGAGCGGTACCTGGAGTACGCCGAGGCGCTCTACGCCCTCCTCAAGCCGGGCGGCAGGCTCCTCAACCACCAGATCGGCCGACGCCCCCAGAAGGACGAGTCGACGTACGAGGTCGACGAGTTCATCGACGCGTATGTCTTCCCGGACGGGGAGCTCGCGCCGGTCGGCACGACCACCGGGATCCTGGAGCGGGCCGGCTTCGAGGTCAGGGACCTGGAGGCGATCCGGGAGCACTACGCGCTCACGCTGCGCCGCTGGGTGGCCAACCTGGAGGCCGCCTGGCCCGCGGCCGTGAAGTTCACGAGCCCCGGCCGGGCCCGCATCTGGCGCCTGTACATGGCCGCGTGCGCGCTGAGCTTCGAGCGCAACAAGATCGGGGTGAACCAGATCCTCGCCGTGAAGACGCCCCTGTCGGGCGACCCGGGTATGCCCCTGCGGGCGCGTACCTGGAACTGACGGCCCGGACACACGGATGGGGCGCACCGGCACTCGGCCGGTGCGCCCCATCCGCCGTATCGCTACTCCGACTTGATGGCGGCGAGCATGTTCAGCCGCGCCGCGCGGCGGGCCGGCCACAGGGCCGCCAGGATGCCGACGAGGGCGGCCAGCACGAGGAAGATCCCGATCCGGCCCCAGGGCAGGACCAGCTCGTACGTCGTCAGGGACGTCGCCATCAGCTTGCCCGCGGCCCAGCCGAAGAACACGCCGAGGCCGACGCCGAGGACGCCGCCGAACAGCGAGATCACCAGGGACTCCAGGCGCACCATGCGCTTGATGCCCTTGCGGTCGAGGCCGATGGCGCGCAGCATGCCGATCTCCTGCGAGCGCTCGAAGACGGACATGGCGAGGGTGTTGATGACGCCGAGGACGGCGACGATGACCGCCATGGCGAGCAGGCCGTAGAGCATGTTCAGCATCAGCGTGAACATCTTCGAGATCGCGTTGGAGATGTCCTGCTTGTCCTGGACGAGGATCGCCGGGTTGTCGCCGAGCGCCTTCTCGATGCGGTCCTTGGCGGCCGCGGACGTGCCGCCGTCGGTCTTCACCATGACCTGCATGTCGGACGGGTCCGTGACGTGCGGGGTCAGGACGGCGGAGTCCAGCATGATGCCGCGCATCATGTCGTTGCCCTCGTAGACCCCGGCGACGGCCAGCTGCTGCTTCTTGCCGTCCTCGAAGTTCGTGGTGAACGTCGAGCCGGTGCGCCAGCCGTGGTCCTTCGCGGTCTTGTCGTCCACGACGACGTCACGGCCGCCGATCCGGAAGGTGCCGCTGTCGACCTTGAGGTCGGTCAGCGAGCCGATGGTCGCGCCGTTGACGCCGGTCAGGAACTCGGTCTGCCCGTCGATGCGTGAGGGCGAGTTGCTCAGGCCGCTGGTGGCGGTGACGCCGTCGACCTTGGCGAGCTTGCCGGCGACCTCGGGGGACAGGGAGTTCATGTTCGCCATGGAGACGACGTAGTCGGCCTTGAGGGCGGACGACGCCATCTTGTCGATGGCCTGCTGGGCGCTGCCCGCGATGACCGTCATGCCGGTGATCAGCGTGAGGCCGATCATCAGGGCGGAGGCGGTCGCGGCGGTGCGGCGCGGGTTGCGGACGGCGTTCTGGCGGGCCAGCTTCCCGGAGACCCCGAAGACGCGCAGGACCGGCCCCGCGGCCGCGATCAGCGGGCGCGAGAGCAGCGGGGTGAGGACGAAGACGCCGATCACGAGGAGGCCCGCGCCGAGGCCCAGGGGGGCCTGCGCCGAGGTGCCGTCGCTCATCGTCGTGGCGTAGAGGGAGGCGGCGATGCCGGCCGCCGCGAACAGCGCGCCGATGGTGTTCCGTACGACGAGGGAGCGGGTGGTTGCCGTGGCGTGCACGCTGCTCATCGCCGCGACCGGCGGGATCTTCGCGGCTCGGCGGCCCGGCAGCCACGCGGCCAGCATCGTGATGACGACGCCGACGACGAGGGACGTGGCGATCGTGCCGGGCGAGACCACGAGCGGTCCGTCGGGGATCTGCGCGTCGGTCGCGCCCATCAGGGAGCGCATCCCGGCGCCGATGCCGATGCCCGCCGCCAGACCGGTGACCGCCGCGACCGCGCCGACGATGAACGCCTCCGCGAGGACGGAGCGCGTGACCTGCTTGCGCGAGGCGCCGACGGCCCGCATGAGCGCGAGTTCCTTGGTGCGCTGGGCGACGAGCATCGTGAACGTGTTGGCGATGATGAAGACGCCGACGAAGAGCGCGATCCCGGCGAAGACCAGCAGGCTCGACTTCATCGAGCTCATGCTGGAGGAGATCTGCTCGGCCTGGTCGTCGGCGAGCTGCTTGCCGGTCGTGGTCTTGGCCTGGTCCTTCGGCAGGGCCTTGTCGAGCGCGCTCCGCAGGGCGGCCTGGCTGGTGCCGGCGGCGGCCTTGACGTCGATCTCGTCGTACGAGCCCGGCTTGTGCAGGAGCTGCTGCGCGGTCGCCGTGTCGAACAGGGCGAGGCTGCCGCCGGCCGCGACGTTGCCGTCCTCGGTGGTGAAGACGCCGGTGACGGTGGGCGTCAGGACGGGCCCGTCGATGGACATCCGTACGGTGTCGCCGACCTTGTAGCCCGCGCGCTTCGCGGTCTGCGAGTCGAGCGCGACCTCGCCCTTGCCGCTGGGCGCCCTGCCGCTCTTGAGCGGGTAGCGCGGGTCGTTGTCACCCCAGTAGTTGGCGCCCTGGGTGGAGAAGCCGTTGCCGACGAGCTTGCCGTCCTTGTCGGCGACGGCCGCGAAGCCGCTGACGACGCCGATGGCGGACGCGGCGCCCGGCGTCTTCGCGGCCCGGTCGAGGGTGGCCTGCGTGAGCTTCGGGTCCTCGGCGACCTTGTCGCCCTTCGACTCGGCGATCTCGGGCGTGACGGCGACGTCGACCTGGTCGAAGCCCTTGGCGGAGCTCTTCTGGAAGGCGTCGGAGATGGTGTTGGTGAAGACCAGGGTGCCGGAGACGAAGGCGACGCCGAGCATGACGGCGAGCACGGTCATCAGGAGCCTGGCCTTGTGCGCGAACACATTGCGCAAGGCGGTACGGAACATGGGTTACTCAGTCCAGGGGTACGGCGACGAGGCGTCGAGGCGGCGGCGGGCGGCGGCTGTGCGGGCGGGCGTCAGCTGGTACGGCCCTTGGCGTCGAACTGCTTCATGCGGTCCAGGACCGAGTCGGCCGTCGGGGCGTACACCTCGTCGACGACGCGGCCGTCGGCGAGGAAGATCACGCGGTCCGCGTAGGCGGCGGCGACCGGGTCGTGGGTGACCATGACGACGGTCTGGCCCAGCTCGCGTACGGAGTTGCGCAGGAAGCCGAGGACCTCGGCGCCGGAGCGCGAGTCCAGGTTTCCGGTCGGCTCGTCACCGAAGATGATCTCGGGCCGGGAGGCGAGGGCGCGGGCCACGGCCACGCGCTGCTGCTGGCCGCCGGAGAGCTCCGAGGGCCGGTGGCCGAGCCGGTCGGACAGGCCCACCATCGCGATCACGTTCTCCAGCCACTGCTTGTCCGCCTTGCGGCCCGCGATGTCCATGGGGAGTGTGATGTTCTCCAGGGCCGTCAGGGTGGGCAGCAGGTTGAACGCCTGGAAGATGAAGCCGATCTTGTCCCGGCGGAGCCTGGTGAGCTGCTTGTCCTTGAGGGACCCCAGCTCGGTGTCGCCGATGCGCACGGAGCCCGACGAGAAGTTGTCGAGGCCGGCGACGCAGTGCATCAGGGTCGACTTGCCGGACCCGGAGGGGCCCATGATCGCGGTGAACTCGGCCTGGCGGAAGTCGACGGAGACCCGGTCGAGGGCGACCACCTGGGTCTCGCCCTGTCCGTAGACCTTGGACAGATCCGTGGCGCGCGCGGCCACTGCGGTGGCCTTGCCGGCGATGGGGGTGGTGGTCACGGAAGGGTGCTCCTGTCGGACGACGGGTGGGGACGGGGTCCCGTTGGAGGGACCTCTCCATCGTCGTGGCCGTAGAGGGCCGTGAAGTCAGCCGCTGTTCCGGTTCCTGGGGGCGACTTCGGAGGGACCGGAGCCGGTCGGGTCATACCTGGGGATGACCCGTGACCCTGAGAGCGAAGATCACCGCGGGAGGTGAAATCCCGTCAATCCACGGTGACGGGGGCGAGGGCGCCAAGGGCTGTGGAAGGGCCTGCGGCATGTGCTGATGGCGGCTACCGTGGTCTGATGCACCCTCAGACGTCAATAAAATAAGACAACATCGAGCGGGCGTTCCGCTGTTCGGGGGATCTGTCCCGATAGGCTCGGAACCTCGTTGCGGAGCCCACGGCCTGCCCGGATGGTGGAATGCAGACACGGCGAGCTTAAACCTCGCTGCCCCTTCGCGGGCGTACCGGTTCAAGTCCGGTTCCGGGCACCTCCCACTTCCCCCTGCCGCTCCCGGCCGAGCCGTTTCCTGTCGCCGCGTGCCGATCGAATCCGATCGCCGCGGCTTTTTTCTGTGCCCCGGTGCCGTTTTCTGCGGCCCGGAACCGTTGACAGCGCATCGAGCCGGGCGGAGACTCCGCTGAGCACATTATGAACGAAAGTTCACCAGGCGAACAAGGCTGAACGAAAAAGAAGGTACTCATGCGCACCACCGTCGGCATCATCGGAGCGGGCCCCGCCGGACTGCTCCTCGCCCGGCTCCTGCACAACGCCGGAATCGACTCCGTCGTCCTGGAGAGCCGCGACCGCGCGTACGTCGAACAGCGTCAGCGCGCCGGGATCCTGGAGCAGGGCACCGTCGACGTACTGCGCGCGGCGGGCGCGGCGGAGCGCATGGACCGCGAAGGGCTCCCGCACGACGGCATCGAGCTGCGCTTCGACCGGCGCCGCCACCGCGTCGACTTCCCCGCCCTGACCGGCGGCAGGTCCGTGCTGGTCTACGCCCAGACCGAGGTGTGCAAGGACCTCATCGCCCTCCAGCTCGCCGAGGGAGGCCCGCTGCTCTTCGAGGCGGAGGCGCTGGCCGTCGAGGGCGCCGAGACCGACCGCCCGAGCGTCCGTTTCCGCCACGAGGGCCGCGAGGACGTCCTCGACTGCGACTACGTCGTCGCCTGCGACGGCTCGTGGGGCGTGGGCCGCAAGGCCGTACCCGCCGACGTCTCCCAGGTCTTCGAGCGCACGTACCCCTTCGGCTGGCTCGGCATCCTCGCCGATGTCGCCCCGTCCCACGACGAGTTGGTCTACGCCCGCCACGACCGCGGCTTCGCCCTCCTGTCCATGCGCTCCCCGTCCGTGACCCGCGCCTACCTCCAGGTCCCCGAGGCGACGAACGCCCACGACTGGAGCGACGAGGAGATCTGGGACGAACTCGACCGCCGCCTGGAGACCGCCGACGGCTGGAAGCTGGAGCGCGGCACCATCACCTCCAAGTCCGTCACACCGATGAGGAGTTACGTCCACGAGCCGATGCGCCACGGACGGCTCTTCCTCGCCGGGGACGCCGCCCACATCGTCCCGCCGACCGGCGCCAAGGGCCTCAACCTCGCCGTCGGCGACGTCGTCACCTTCGCCCGCGCCCTGGCGCACCGCCAGAAGACCGGCTCCACCGAGCGCCTCGACGCCTACTCACAGACCTGCCTGCGCCGCGTCTGGCAGGCCGAGCGGTTCTCGTACGCGATGACGACGATGCTGCACCGCGCCCCCGACGCGACGCCCTTCGACGACCGTATCCAGCGCGCCCACCTCGACCGGATCACGGCCTCGTCCGCCGCGGGGACCGACCTCGCCGAGGGCTACACGGGCTTCCCCCTCGACTGAGCCCGCACCACCGCACCGTCCACGAACCGCCGCACACCCGTCCCCGCGTACCCACGACGAAGTGAGTGCTCATGTCCCCCGACACCCCCCACGGCACCGCCATACCCTCCCCGCCCCGCACCTTCAGGGCCGTCGCCCCCGTCATCGCCCTGTGCTGGCTCGTCGTCTTCTTCGACGGCATGGACGTCAACATCTACGGCGCCGTCATGCCGCACCTCCTCGACGACAAGGGCTTCGGCTTCACCGCCTCCACCGCCGGCACGATCGGCTCCTGGACCACGTTCGGCATGCTGATCGGCGCGCTCGGCTGCGGCACGCTGACCGACTGGCTCGGTCGCAAGCCGATGGTCACCGGCTCCGTCGTCCTCTTCTCCGCAGGCTCCGCCGTGTGCGCGCTCGCCCAGAGCGCCGCCGTGTTCGGCGGGGGCCGCTTCCTCGCCGGGCTCGGCCTCGGCGGCCTGATGCCGATCGGGCTCGCGATCGTCGCCGAGTTCGCCCCGCCCCGCAGGGCCGCCCTCGCCACCGGCCTGATGATGACCTCGTACCACGCGGGCGGCATGGCCGCGACGGGCCTCGGCCTCGCGCTCGGCCCCGACCACGGCTGGCGCGTCGTCTTCTGGGCCGGCGTCATCCCGGCCGTCATAGCCGTCCCCCTCGTCCTGAAATGGCTGCCCGAGTCCCCGGCCGTCCTGTTCGCCAAGGGGCGTACCGCCGACGCGAACACCGTCGCCGCCCGCTACGGGCTGCCCGAGCCGACCCGCGCCGAGGCCCCCGCCGCCGGCGCCAAGGGCCGCTTCGCCGCCGTCGCCTCGCTCTTCGCACCCGGCACCCGTGCCGCGACCCCGCTCCTGTGGGTCGCCTCCTTCGCCGGCCTGCTCCTCGTCTACGGCGTCTCCACCTGGCTCCCCGAGCTGATGCGAGCCTCCGGCTACTCGCTCTCCTCGTCCGTCACCTTCCTCATGGTGATCAACGCGGGCGGCATCGTCGGCATGCTCGTCGCGGGCCGCGCGGCCGACCGGTTCGGCGCGGCCAGGGTGTCCGCGCTGTGGTTCGTCCTGACAGCCTGCGGCGCCTTCCTGCTCCGCGCCCACCTGCCGCTCGGCGTCGCGTACGCCCTGGTCTTCGTCACCGGCGTCTGGCTGTTCTCCGCCCAGGTCATGGTCTACGCGGCCGCCCCTTCCGTATACACGCCCGGCCAGCGCGCCACCGGCCTCGGCTGGATCACCGGCGTGGGCCGCACCGGAGCCGTCGTCGGACCCTGGCTGGGCGGCGCGGTCGTCGCCGGAGGCAACGCGGGCCTCGGCTTCACCACCTTCGCCGCGGCCGCGGTCCTCGGCGCCGTCGCCATCTCCCTGGTGCCGCTCGTTCGGCGGAACACCGGGCATGTCCCGGACGTTGCGGGTAACAGGATGGGAAAGATCCTCCCTGAGCACTAGGCTGGGATCTTTGCCTGCCTATTACCCTTGAGCGCAAGGCCGCGCAGGGTGGCCATGGAGGAGTGAGATGAGGAGCAGTAACCCGGTCTTCTCGCGACGGGGGTTCAGCCGCGACAACGGCTACGCGGGCTTCAACGCGCAGCCGCAGGCCGGGGGACCCGCAGTCGGCACACAGGGGAACCCCTACGCCGGCAACAACCCGTACGCGCAGAATCCCTACGCACAGCAGGACCTGCAGTACGGCGCTCCGCCGCAGGCCCCGGCCACCACCGGCCGCATGACGATGGACGACGTCGTCATGCGCACCGCCACCACACTCGGCGTCCTCGTCGTGACGGCCGCGCTCGCCTGGGCGCTGCTGCCGGTCGACGACGCGCACATCAACAAGTCGTACGGCATCGCGATCGGCGCAGGCCTCGTCGCGATGGTGCTCGGCTTCGTCCAGGCGTTCAAGCGCAAGGCGTCCCCGGCGCTGATCCTCACGTACGCGGGCCTCGAGGGTGTCTTCCTCGGCGTCCTGTCGAGCATCGTCGACAACCGCATCGCGAGCGGCGCGGCCATGCAGGCCGTGATCGGCACGATGGCGGTCTTCGTGGCCGTCCTCGTCGCGTACAAGGCGGGCTGGATCCGGGTCAACCGCCGGTTCTACGGCTTCGTGATGGCCGCGGCCATGGGCTTCATCCTGCTCATGGCGGTGAACCTGCTGTTCTCCGTCTTCGGCGGCGGTGACGGCCTCGGCTTCCGCAGCGGCGGCCTCGGCATCGTCTTCGGCATCATCGGCGTGCTGCTCGGCGCGTGCTTCCTCGCTCTCGACTTCAAGCAGGTCGAGGACGGCATCGCGTACGGCGCCCCGCGCGAGGAGGCCTGGCTCGCGGCCTTCGGCCTCACGATGACGCTGGTCTGGATCTACCTCGAGTTCCTGCGCCTCATCGCGATCCTGCAGGGCAACGACTGATCAGCCGGCAGTAGTAGCTGAAAGGGCCCGCGCACCTACGGTGTGCGGGCTCTTTCATGGGTGCGGTCATGGGTGCGGTTGTCGTGGGGACGGTCGGGTCGGGGGTGGAACGCTCAGCCCAGGCGGCGGGCGGCCCGCCGCAGGTCGTACTCGTGGATGATCGCCTTGGCATGGCCGTACGCGAGCTCGTGCTCCCCGCGCAGCCAGCTGACCTTGTCTTCGAAGCGGAGGAAGCACGGGCCTTCCTCGACGGTGCGCAGCCAGTCGGAGATCTCACGACCGGTGCAGTGGGGGATGCGAGCCAGCAGATTCTGATGGGTCTCCTGCGAGAACACTTGGGACATCGGCGCCTCCGGACGCATTGCGATGTAGCCGGTCCTTCAGGCCACCGTGCCTGAGCGTTCGGTTGTTGGCAACAGTCGAGGGAAGGCGCATAGGGTCGCGGCATGCTCGATACGACGCCGTTGACGGATGCAGTGGACCGATTCGCCGACCGGCTGCGCGCCGCGCCGCAGAGCCGGCTCCAGCGAGGGGCCGCCGCCGAGGCGCTCGCCCTCGCCAGGGAACTCTCCGCCTGGGCACAGCGCCTGGAGGACCCGGAGGGACCCGTACGGGAGATGCCGGACGCCGGGATGTTCGCCGGGTCCGACCAGATCACCGTCGCCGCACGTGACCTGTCCGTCGTCCTGGAGGACACCGCCCAGCTGACCCAGGCGCTCACGCTCGTCGAGGAGGCACAGAAACGCGCCGGGGTGTGAGCCGACCCGGCGCGTTCTTCGATGTGTGGAGTTGGAAGCAGAGCGGGGGCGCTCAGACGGACGCTATGACCCGGTCGGCCAGGATGTAGACGTTCTCGTGGCCGCAGGCGAACGTGAGCGCGTACGCGCCCGAGACACCCGAGCCGCCGAGCAGCACGGGGGACTCGCCCTCGCGCAGCGCCGCGGCCAGCTGCTCCGCGGTCTCGCGGTGGCCGGGGGTCATGCAGAGCGTCGTGCCGTCCACGAAGACGTACACGTCGAGCGTGCCGAGCGGGCCCGGGCGCACATCGGCGAGCGCGGTGCGGGCGTCGGCCAGCTCCTCCAGACACGCCACCGTCCGCTCGTGGTCGCTGCTCCCGCCCGAGACGGGCGACTGCACCGGCACGAAGTCGGGGTGCGAGGGGTGACGGCGACGGGCGGCCGCGAGCTCCGCGGATTCTCCCGCGAACTCGTCCGCGCCCGCGTCGGCCGGCTCCACCACGGGCTCCAGGCCCGCCGCGAGACCCGGCTCGAGGCCCGCGAAATCGGCCTGGCGCGGCATGAACAGATCGTCACCGAGCCCCAGCGCGCCACCGAGCACGGACGGTGCGTCGGAGGCGTCCCGCGCCTCCTGCGCGGCCCAGAAGGCACGCGCCTCGGCGAGCTCGCGCTCCCGCTCCTCGGCGAGGGCGTCGGCGACAGCCGCGCGTATCTCCTCGGTGTCGGGCGTGGTGCGCGCGGCGGGCACGCCACGACCGGCGCCGATGGCGCGGTCATGGGCGAGCTCGTCCCGCAGTTCGGTGATCTGCCTGCGCAGTCCGTGGACGGTGTGCAGGGCAGCGGCGCCCACGGCCGTGGCGGCGGCCGTGGTGATGAGCAAAGCAAAAGGCATGGCGCTCACTGACGTACTCCCGGTTTCAAGTCGACCCCCGACTTCCTACATCAGCTTGAAGCCTGGACCATCCTGCTGTCAGTGCATTACGTCACGAAATGGACAGCTCTTTTGGCCGGGTGTTTAGGGGTGTTATGCCCTGAGAGCCCTGCTGACCTGCAAAAACCATCTCCCCCAGGAGATACGTCACATCCTGGGGGAGATTGGATCACGATTCAGCAGAGGCGCAACCCCGCCCCTCGGGCCACCAGGCTCAGCTGAGGCGCTCGATGACCATCGCCATGCCCTGGCCGCCGCCGACGCACATGGTCTCCAGACCGAACTGCTTGTCGTGGAACTGGAGGCTGTTGATCAGGGTGCCGGTGATGCGGGCGCCCGTCATGCCGAAGGGGTGGCCCACGGCGATCGCGCCACCGTTGATGTTCACCTTGTCCTCGTCGATGCCGAGGTCACGCGCCGACGGAATGACCTGCGCGGCGAACGCCTCGTTGATCTCGACCAGGTCGATGTCGCCGATGCCGAGCCCGGCGCGCTTCAGCGCCTGCTTCGACGCCTCTACCGGGCCGAGGCCCATGATCTCGGGGGACAGGCCCGAGACGCCGGTGGAGACGATGCGGGCGAGCGGCGTCAGGCCGAGCTCGCGGGCCTTCGTGTCGGACATGATCACAAGGGCCGCGGCGCCGTCGTTGAGCGGGCAGCAGTTCGCGGCCGTGACCATGCCGTCGGGGCGGAACACCGGCTTCAGGCCCGAGACGCCCTCCAGCGTGACACCCGCGCGCGGACCGTCGTCCTGCGAGACGACCGTGCCGTCGGGGGTGGTGACCGGGGTGATCTCCCGCTCCCAGAAGCCGTTCTTGATGGCCTGCTCGGCCAGGTTCTGCGAACGCACACCGAAGGCGTCCATGTCCGCGCGCGTGACGCCCTTCGTCCGCGCCAGGTTCTCGGCGGTCTGGCCCATCGCGATGTACGCGTCCGGGACGAGGCCGTCCTCGCGCGGGTCGTGCCACGAGGCGCCCTCGGACTCCGCGACGGCGGCCGTACGGGCCTCTGCCTCGGCGAACAGCGGGTTGTGCGTGTCCGGCAGCGAGTCCGAGTTGCCCTTCACGAAGCGCGACACCATCTCGACACCGGCCGAGATGAAGACGTCACCCTCGCCGGCCTTGATCGCGTGCAGCGCCATGCGGCTGGTCTGCAGCGACGACGAGCAGTAGCGGGTGACCGTACATCCCGGCAGGTGGTCCATGCCCATCTGCACGGCCACGATGCGGCCCAGGTTGTTGCCCTGCTCGCCGCCGGGCAGACCGCAGCCGAGCATCAGGTCGTCGATGTCCCGCGGGTCGAGCTCGGGGACCTTGGCCAGCGCGGCCTGGATGATCGTGGCGGTCAGATCGTCCGGGCGCAGGTCCTTGAGGGACCCCTTGAAGGCGCGGCCGATGGGAGAGCGGGCGGTCGAGACGATCACGGCTTCGGGCATCACGGCTCCAAGAGGTCTACGCGTACGAGCTATTCGCCTACCAGCTGGGAAGTTACCTTTACGTACTGTCCGGGTCACCGGTGTGCGCGTGTGACTCCCACCGCATTTTTCTAAGCGCTTGCTCAGGGCTCCGCCAGGGTAGGGGGAGCCTGGCCCGGGGGTGCCACAGGGCCCTAGATGTTCAGCGGTGTCGGGTCCTGAGTCGTCAGACGCCGGCGCCTACGACGCTTCAGCAAAGCCCACGGCCCCCTCGGACCCGTCGGCATCGCCGGCGTCACCTCCGTGCCGCCCTCTCCGGCCGCCTGGGCCGCCGCCCTGGCCACCGGCAGGAAACCCTCGCGCCGCGACACGTCCGGACGCTCCTCCTCCGGCCACAGCCCCAGCGACGCGCACAGCGTCGGCAGCACCGCCATCGCCGCCGTCGCATACCCCTCCGCCGACGGGTGGAAGTTGTCGGGACCGAACAGCTCCCGTGGGTTCGCCAGGAACTCCGGGCCGAGCAGGTCGCCCAGCGACACCGTGCGCCCGCCCTGCTCCACCGTGCCGATCGTCTGCGCCGCCGCCAGCTGCCGTGAGGCCCGCCGGGCCAGATACCGCAGCGGCTGGTTCACCGGCTCGATCGTGCCCAGATCCGGGCACGTCCCCACGACCACCTCCGCACCCGCCGTACGCAGCCTGCGCACCGCCGCCGACAGATGGCGCACCGAGCGGGTCGCCGGCATCCGGTGCGTCACGTCGTTCGCGCCGATCATCACGACGCACACGTCGGGCACCCAGTCCGGATCCGAGAGGATCACCGCGACCTGACGGTCCAGATCGTCGGACCTGGCGCCCGGCAGCGCCACGTTGCGCAGCTCCACCGGCCGCTCGGCCACCGCCGCGAGCCCCGAGGCGAGCAGCGCGCCCGGGGTCTGCCGGGCCCGGTGCACGCCCTGCCCCGCCGCCGTCGAGTCACCCAGCATCGCGAACCGCAGCGGCTCCGTCTCCGCCACCTCCGCGGCCGGACGCTCGGCGAACACCCTCCCGTAGAGACCGTTCGCGGACGGGACCTGCACGCCTCCCCTGTTGTGGTTGCCCACCTGCCGCTTCGCCAGTTGGACCTCCGCGATCACCAGACCGACCGCGGCCGCGCCGACCAGACCGATACCGCCGCCGCCGTACGCCGCGCCCGCGGCGATCCGCCGTGCCACCCTCGCCCTCGACATACGTCGCAGCCACCTGCCTCTGCGTAGTCCTTTTCAGCCGTACATCCAGTCATTGCCCCGTAAGTACGGTCGGCCAATCGCAACAGGCGATGAAGGGGCGGCACTCGGCTTACGCTGACCGCACATCACATCGCGGATCCCTCACAGATCCATCGCAGCCCGGAGACAACGGTGCAATTCCACGACTCGATGATCAGCCTCGTCGGCAACACCCCGCTCGTGAGGCTCAACAGCGTGACCGAAGGCATTCAGGCAACCGTCCTGGCCAAGGTCGAGTACTTCAACCCCGGCGGTTCGGTGAAGGACCGCATCGCCGTGCGAATGATCGAGGCGGCGGAGGAGAGCGGCGCGCTCAAGCCCGGCGGCACGATCGTGGAGCCGACCAGCGGCAACACGGGCGTCGGCCTGGCCATCGTGGCCCAGCAGAAGGGGTACAAGTGCATCTTCGTGTGCCCCGACAAGGTCTCCACGGACAAGATCAACGTGCTGCGGGCGTACGGCGCGGAGGTCGTCGTCTGCCCGACGGCCGTGGACCCGGAGCACCCGGACTCGTACTACAACGTCTCCGACCGGCTCGTGCGTGAGACGCCCGGGGCCTGGAAGCCGGACCAGTACAGCAACCCCAACAACCCCCTCTCGCACTATCACTCCACCGGCCCCGAGCTGTGGGAGCAGACGGAGGGCGAGATCACGCACTTCGTGGCGGGCGTCGGCACGGGCGGCACGATCTCCGGCACCGGCCGCTATCTGAAGGACGCGAGCGAGGGCCGCGTGCAGGTCATCGGCGCCGATCCGGAGGGCTCGGTGTACTCCGGCGGCTCCGGCCGCCCGTACCTCGTGGAGGGCGTGGGCGAGGACTTCTGGCCGACGGCGTACGACCGCACGGTCGCGGACGAGATCGTCGCGGTCTCCGACAAGGACTCCTTCCAGATGACCCGCCGCCTCGCCAAGGAGGAGGGCCTCCTCGTGGGCGGCTCCTGCGGCATGGCAGTCGTAGCGGCCCTCCGCGTAGCGGAACGCCTCGGCCCCCAGGACGTGGTGGTGGTCCTCCTCCCGGACAGCGGCCGCGGCTACCTCAGCAAGATCTTCAATGACGAGTGGATGGCCGACTACGGCTTCCTCGCCGACACGGGTACGAGCGCGCGCGTGGGCGACGTGCTCCAGGACAAGGAGGGCGGCGCGCTGCCGTCACTCGTCCACATGCACCCGGAGGAGACCGTCGGCGAGGCCATCGAGGTGCTGCGCGAGTACGGCGTCTCGCAGATGCCCATCGTGAAGCCGGGCGCCGGCCACCCGGACGTGATGGCGGCCGAGGTCATCGGGTCCGTCGTCGAACGGGAGCTGCTCGACGCCCTGTTCACGCAGCGCGCCTCGCTCGGCGACCCGCTGGAGAAGCACATGTCGGCCCCGCTGCCGCAGGTCGGCTCGGGCGAGCCGGTGGAGGACCTGATGTCCGTGCTCGGCTCCGCGGACGCGGCGATCGTCCTGGTGGAGGGCAAGCCCAAGGGTGTGGTCAGCCGCCAGGACCTGTTGTCCTTCCTCGCGAAGAGCGCGAGCAGCGGGAAGTAACGGGAGCGGGTTCGTGCAATCGGTACGAGCGCGACACGTGCGCGCAGCACCCGCTTAACACGGGTCCGGCACATTGGTGGGTGTCGGCAGGGGTGGGAGCGGCTCCCCGCCCAGGCCGGCACCGTAGCGGCGTCAAGGACCTCCGGAGCGGCTCCCGGACCTCCACGGACGCCTGCGGACGCGGTGACCCGGTCCTGACCCGGTTCCGTGTCCTTCGCGGGGACCGCCGTCGTCCCGCCCCCCGTTCACGGGGGTGCGGCGGTCCCCGCGCAACACTCTTCTGAGCCTTCTGAGCGCTCTCCTATTCGACGAACAGGCTCCGTTCCGCCGCGCGCACGTCGAATTCCTCCAGGCGGGCCTGCGCCTCGGGCAGGTTGTCGCACATCGCTTCCAGGAGTACGCGGCCGAGCAGCATCGGTGAGCACGCCGTGTCGAAGGCGAGGCCCTCGCCGACCGCGGCGGGCAGGAGCAGGTCCGAGTGCTTGGCGACGGGGGCGAAGGCCGAGTCGGCGACGGTGATCACGGTGAGGCCGGCCGACTTGGCGTAGGCGAGCGCGTCGACGACTTCCTTGGGGTGGCGGGGGAGCGCGAAGCAGAGGAGCGCGGTGGCTCCGGCGCGGACCGCGGCGTCGACGCGGTCGGCGAGCATCGTGCCGCCCTCGTCGAGGAGCCGTACGTCGGGGTGGACCTTCGCCGCGAAGTACGAGAAGCCGTAGGCCTGGGAGGCCGCGGCGCGCAGGCCGAGGACGAGGAGCGGGCGGGAGGCGGCGAGGAGGCGGCCCGCACGTTCGATCGGGGCGGGGTCGGCGAGGAGCTGGGCGAGGTGACGCAGGTTCTCGATCTCGGCCTCGACGGCCTGCTGGTACTCGTTGGCCGAGGCGGGGGTGGCGGGTTCGGCGGGGGCGACCTCGCGCAGGTGTTTGCGCAGGGCGGGGTAGCCGTCGAAGCCGAGTGCCACCGCGAAGCGGGTGACGGAGGGCTGGCTGACTCCCGCGAGTTCGGCGAGTTCCACGGAGGAGAGGAACGGGACGTCGGCGGCGCGGCGCACCATGCAGTGGGCGATGCGGCGCTGAGTGGGTGTCAGGCGGTGGACCTCGAAGAGCTGTTGGAGTCGTGCGGCAGGGCTGTCGTTCATTCCGTCCCCCCAGGGCGGTCTGATCCGGCTGTTGCGGTGGCTGTGGCCGGTCCGTCTGTTCCGTCGGCGATGCGGGTGAAGCTGTCCAGGAGTCCCGCCGCGGCCCGGGTGACATCTTCCGTCAGGGGGCGGTCGGTTGCGTCCTGGTCGAGGACCGTATCCGCGAGGGCGAAGGCGCGGCCGACCGGGAGTTCGGGGTCGGGGTGCATGTCGCGCTGGCGCAACGCCCGTACGGCGGCGACGAGTTCGCAGCCGACGACGAGGCGGTAGGCCTCGCAGATGCGCAGGGTCTGGCGGGCGGCGAGGGACGCGAAGCTGGCCTGTTCCTCGACGCCGCGGGAGAGGACCGCGTGGCCGAGTGACGCGGGGGCGGCGAAGGCGCGCAGGTCGCCGAGGGCCGCTCCGGCCGCGTATTCGAGGATCATCACGCCCGAGGAGGCGGGTTCGCCGTCGGCGAGGAAGGGGCGCAGACGGGTGTAGGCCGGTTCGTTGAGGGTGGACAGGCGTGAGGTGGAGAGCCGGGCGACCTGGGCGATGGCGAGCCTGAAGTGGTCGAGTGCCAGGGCGAGTTGGGCCATGTAGAAGCCGCCGTGGTGGTAGGCGGCCATGTCCTGGGGGGAGATGAGGGGGTTCTCGGCGGCGGCGTTGATCTCGACGGTGAGTACGTCTTCGAGGGCGTCGGCGGCGTCCTGGGCGGGGCCGTGGATCTGGGGGACGCAGCGGAAGCCGTACGGGTCCTGGATGCGGCCCAGCGGCGGGGTCGGGCGTTCGGGGGCCCCGAGGATCGCGCGCATGCGGGCGGCGACGGCGTACGAGCCGCGGTGGTGGCGGGCCTCGTGGACGGGCAGGGCGTACGCCTCGTAGGAGCCGTCGACGGCCAGCAGGGAGAGTGCGGCGACGAGCTGGGTGGCGGAGATCAGGTCGCGCAGTTCGTGGAGCGCGAGGGCCGACTGGCCGAGAGTGAGGGCGTTGCTGCTGATGAGGGCGAGGGCGTCGTTGTTGTCGAGGGGCTGGGCGTCGGGGGCGCCGTCGCCGCGCCAGGGGTGCTCGCCGGCGAGGGCGAGGCCCATCTGGGCGAGGGCGGCGATGTCGCCGGTGCCGACGGAGCCGAACTCGTTCACGACGGGGTAGGCGCCGGCCTCCAGGGCTTCGCAGAGCGCGGTGACGACGGTGGGCCGCAGCCCCGCACCGCCGGCGAGGAGCTGGTTGGCGCGGACGGCTAGCATGGCGCGGACCTGCCGTGCGGGCAGCTCGTCGCCGATGGCGCCGGCGTGGCTGCGGAGCAGGCGCAGGCCGTGGTCGGCGGCGGCCTCGGTGGGCACGTCCTCGTTCCGGTTCGCGCCGACGCCGGTGGAGCGGCCGTAGACGCGGCCCCAGGCGGCGATCTCGCGGGCGGCGTTCCAGGACTCCTCGACGCGCTTCATGGCGTCGGTGCCGGGCACGGGCCGGGCGGCGGAGTCGGCCAGGCGTACGACGTCGGGCACGGGGAGACCGTGTCCGTCGAGCACGACGACGGGCGTGAGGCCCGGGGTGGCCGTCATTCGGGGCTTACCCGCGGTGTCCGCGATGTGAGACGACATGGTGCGCCAAACCCTCCTCAAACGGACGTCTTGTCTCGTTCCTCGGCTGCGTTAACCAGCGATTTACCTGGCGATGTGCGCCGGGGCATTGACAACTTATTCAGATACAGAGAACTCTGCATGACGATATGCAGCCCGGGCAAGGGGACTCCACATGATCCAGTTCGATACGGTCCACAAACGCTTCCCGAACGGCACGACGGCAGTGCACGACCTGACGCTCGACATGCCGGAAGGGGGCGTGACCGTCTTCGT
Source organism: Streptomyces sp. NBC_01445 (assembly GCF_035918235.1). Lineage (NCBI taxonomy): Bacteria > Bacillati > Actinomycetota > Actinomycetes > Kitasatosporales > Streptomycetaceae > Streptomyces > Streptomyces sp. NBC_01445. Next base: position 6,058,349 of record NZ_CP109485.1, read on the forward strand.
CGGGTCTTCCGGTTGCGGCAAGACGACCAGTCTGCGGATGATCAACCGGATGGTCGACCCGACCTCCGGCACCATCCGCGTCGGCGGCCGTGACGTCCTTGAGCAGGACGCGGCCGAGCTGCGCCGCTCCATCGGGTACGTCATCCAGCAGTCCGGCCTCTTCCCGCACCGCACCGTCCTCGACAACATCGCGACGGTGCCGCTCCTGCTCGGCTGGGGCCGGCGCAAGGCGCGGGCGCGGGCGGCCGAGCTCCTGGAGACCGTCGGCCTCACCGCCGAGGCCGGCAAGCGCTACCCGCACCAGCTCTCCGGCGGCCAGCAGCAGCGCGTCGGCGTGGCCCGCGCGCTCGCCGCCGACCCGCCGGTGCTGCTCATGGACGAGCCGTTCGGCGCGGTCGACCCCGTCGTGCGTACTCAGCTCCAGGACGAACTCCTGCGCCTCCAGCAGGAGTTGAACAAGACCATCGTCTTCGTCACGCACGACATCGACGAGGCCGTACGGCTCGGCGACCGGATAGCCGTCTTCCGCACGGGCGGTCACCTCGTCCAGTGCGCGCCGCCCGCCGAGCTGCTCGCCCGCCCCGCGGACGACTTCGTCGCCGACTTCCTGGGCGCCGAGCGCGGCCTGAAGCTGCTGTCCCTGACCACGCTCGCGGACGTCGGCCAGGGGCCGGCCCCGGAGGGCACCGGCTGGGAACTGGTCCTCGACGCGGCCCGCAAGCCGCTGCTGTGGCGTGACGAGGGCACCTCCGCCGAGGTGCCGGTGCGCCCGCTGCGGGACACGGACTCGCTCCTGTCGGCGCTGAACGAGTCGCTCGCGGCGCCCGGCGGCCTCGTGGCCCGGGTCGACGCGGACGGCGTCCTGACCGGCGTCACGTCCCGCGACGAGATCCACGACCGCGCGGGCCTCGCCCACATAGCCGCCGGCACCCGCGTGGACGCGCCCGAGGCCGCAGGCGACACCAGCGACGCCGCCGTCCACAAGGACGACACGGACGTCCAGAAGGACTCGGACGTGGCCTCATGACCATCGACTGGTCGTGGATATCGGAGCACACCTCCGACCTCACCACGCTCACGCTCTCGCACCTCCAGGCAGCGCTCTCCGCCGTCCTGCTCGGCCTGGTCATCTCGCTGCCGCTGGCCGTCGTCGCCCATCGCGTCAAGCCGCTGCGCGGCTTCCTGCTCGGGTTCTCGAACGTCCTGTTCACGATCCCGTCGATCGCGGTGTTCGTCCTGCTGCTCCCGGTCTCCGGCCTCACCCGCACCACCACGGTCATCGGCCTGACGATCTACACGCTCGTGGTGCTCCTGCGGAACACCGTCGAGGGCCTCGACTCGGTACCGGCGAAGACCAAGGAGGCCGCGAAGGCCATGGGGACGCGCCCGCTGCGCACCCTGCTCACCGTCGAACTGCCCCTCGCCCTGCCGGTGATCATGGCCGGGGTGCGGATCGCGACCGTCATGGCGATCTCCCTGGTCTCCGTGGCGACGTACATCGGCGACGGCGGGCTCGGCCAGCTGTTCACCGACGGGTTCCAGCGCAACTTCCCGACCCCGGTCATCGCCGGCGTCGTGCTGACCCTGCTCCTCGCGCTCGCCGCGGACGCGGTCCTCGTCGCGGTGCAGTACGTGCTGACCCCCTGGACCCGCCGCCGGAGGAGTGCCTGAGATGTACGAGCTCTTCAAGAACCTCGGCGCGTGGCTGGTCGACGGCGACCAGTGGGCGGGCCCCGACGGCATCGCGCACCGTCTCGCCGAGCACCTCCAGTACTCGCTGCTCGCCACGCTCATCGCGGCCGTCATCGCGCTGCCGCTCGGCCTGCTCATCGGCCACACCGGGCGCGGCGCGTTCCTCGCGATCAACCTGTCCAGCTTCGGCCGCGCGCTGCCGACCGTCGGCCTGGTCGTCCTCGTCTTCCTGGCGAGCGGCCTGTCCATGTGGCCGGTCTACATCGCGCTCGTGGCCCTCGCGGTCCCGTCGATCGTCACCAACACGTACGCGGGCATGTCCGCCGTGGACCCGGAGGTCAGGGACGCGGCGCGCGGCCAGGGCATGCGCGGCCACCAGGTCCTGTTCCAGGTGGAGCTGCCGCTCGCGATGCCGCTGATCATGACCGGGCTGCGGCTCGCCCTGATCCAGGTCGTCGCGACGGCGACCATCGCCGCGTACGTCTCCTTCGGCGGCCTCGGCCGCTACGTCTTCGACGGGCTCGCCCAGCGCGACCTCGTGCAGGTGCTCGGCGGTGCCGTCCTCGTGGCGGTCGTCGCCGTCGTACTCGACCTCGCGCTCTCCGCACTGCAGCGCGCCCTCTTCCGCCACCGCCCCGCCAAGTCGGCCTAGGAGCACGCAAGATGAACCGCAGGACTGTCATCGGCGGCCTGTTCGCCGCAGCCTCCGTCCCCGCGCTCGCCGCGTGCAGCGGCGGCATCACCTCTCTCGACGGCCAGGGCTCGGGCGGCGGGGGCGGCGGCTCCAGCAAGAACGGCGTCACCATCGGCACCGCCAACTTCACCGAGAACCAGGTGCTGGGCTACCTGTACGCGGCCGCGCTCGAAGCGGCCGGTGTGAAGACGAAGGTCCGCCCCAACCTCGGCACCCGCGAGATCCTCATCCCCGCCCTCAAGGGCGGTGACATCGACCTGCTCCCCGAGTACCAGGGCGCCCTCCTGCACTACCTCGACCCGAAGTCGACGGCCACCGAGGAGGGCGAGATGCAGAACGCCCTCGCCGTCGTCCTGCCCAAGGGCCTGCAGATCCTGCCCTACGGCCTGGCGGAGGACTCCGACGCGTTCGTCGTCACCGCCGAGACGGCGAAGAAGTACAAGCTGACCTCGCTCGCCGACCTGGCCGAGCACAACGGCAAGCTCGTCATCGGCGCCGCCCCCGAGGTGAAGAAGCGCCAGGTGGGCGCGGTCGGCCTGAAGGACGTGTACGGCGTCGAGTTCAAGGAGTTCAAGTCCCTCGACTCGTCGGGTCCGCTGGTCAAGGGCGCCCTGAAGAAGGGCGACGTCGACGTGGCGAACCTCTTCACCACCGACACGGACATCGTCGACAACCACTGGGTCGTCCTCACCGACCCCAAGAACCTCGTCCCCGGCCAGCACGTCGTCCCGCTCGTCGCCGACCGCAAGGCCGACTCGACGGTCCGCAAGGCGCTCGCGCGCCTGGGCAACGTACTGACCACGGAGCAGCTCACCGAGCTCAACCGGCAGGTGGACAAGGACAAGAAGGATCCCGAGGACGTCGCCAACGCGTACGCGCGTCAGCACGGGATCAGCAAGGGCTGAAGGAGAGTCGGATCATGGCCGAAGCACTCGTGGAGCGGCGCTCCATCGACGTAGTCCCCGACGAGGAACGTCACGGCACGGCGTTCTCGCAGTTCACGCTCTGGCTCGGCGCGAACCTCCAGATCACCGCCGTCGTGACGGGCGCACTCGCCGTCGTCTTCGGCGGGGACGTGGTCTGGTCGCTCGTCGGGCTCGTCGTCGGCAACCTGCTGGGCGGCGCCGTCATGGCGCTGCACTCGGCGCAGGGCCCCAGGCTCGGCCTGCCGCAGATGATCCAGTCACGCGCCCAGTTCGGTGTGCGCGGCGCGGTCGTCCCGCTGCTCCTGGTGATCCTGATGTACGTCGGGTTCTTCGCGAGCGGCAGCGTGCTCGCCGGACAGGCCGTCGGCGAGCTCACGCACACCGGCGACACCACGGGCATCGTCGTGTTCGCCCTGGTCACCGGGGCGATGGCGACCGTCGGCTACCGCGTCATCCACGCGCTCGGCCGGGTCGCCAGCATCGTGTGCGCCGTCGCCTTCGTCTACCTCGGCATCCGGCTCCTGGACCGGGTCGACCTGTCCGCGCTGCTGCACGACGCGCACTTCGACGCCCCGATGTTCCTGCTCGCCATCTCGCTCTCCGCGTCCTGGCAGCTCGCCTTCGGCCCGTACGTCGCGGACTACTCGCGCTATCTGCCCCGCACGACGTCGGCGAAGTCCACGTTCTGGTGGACGCTGTCGGGGTCGGCGATCGGCTCGCAGTGGTCGATGACGTTCGGCGTCCTCGTCGCGGCGACGGCGGGCGCGAAGTTCCTCGACAACCAGGTCAGCTACGTGGTCGGCCTCGGCGGCGCCGGGATCATCGCCTCGTTCCTGTACTTCGTGATCGCGCTCGGCAAGCTCACCATCAACGTGCTCAACACGTACGGCGGCTTCATGTCGATGGTGACGAGCGTCAGCGGCTTCCGCGGCCAGAAGGTCCTCTCGCAGGGCGCCAGGGCCGCGTACATCGCGCTGATCATGATCGCGGGCACGGCGGTCGCGCTCATCGGCAAGGACAGCTTCCTGTCGTCCTTCAAGGACTTCCTGCTGTTCCTGCTGACCTTCTTCACGCCCTGGTCGGCGATCAACCTGGTCGACTACTACCTGATCTCCAAGGAGCGGTACGACATCCCGGCCCTCTCCGACCCGCACGGGCGCTACGGGGCCTGGCGCTGGGACGCGCTCACCGTGTACGCGGTCGGGCTCCTCGCGCAGCTCCCGTTCCTCGCCACGCACTTCTACACGGGCCCCCTCGTCGAGCCGCTCGGCGGCGCCGACGTCTCCTGGATCGTGGGCCTCGTGGTGCCGGCCGTCCTGTACTGGGCCGTGGCCCGGCGCAACACGGCGCACATCCCCGAGCGGACGCTGCGTGAGCCGGTGGCGGCGGAGTAGGGACCGGCCCAGGGACAAGAGGGGGGCTAGCCCCACTGCCACGGCGGGATTCACTCCGTACCGTAGGCCGGTATGGAAGCCCGTGACGCCGAACTCAAGAAGGAACTCGACGCCACCCTGCACGCGCGCAGGGAACTCGGCGAAGAGTACGAGTCCGCGCTCGTCGACTCGTTCCTGGACAAGGTCGAGCAGCGCCTCGACGGTGCCGTGGACCGCCGCGTGCGGCGGCAGCTGGCGGAGCAGCAGATGGTCGTCGCCCGCGGCGCGCGCTCCCCGCGCGGCGACAGCGACAGCTGGGGCGAGCGCTTCGGCTTCGGCGTCGTCTCCCTGGTCCTCGCCATCCCGCTGTCCGCGATCGCCGTCGTCAACGCCGATCTCCCCGGCCTGCTGATCGCCTGGACGGGCATCGTCGGCGTGAACGCGCTGCACGCGGTGCGGGGGATGCCGAGGTTCGGGTCGCGCAAGGAGCGCGACTCCTCGGACTGGGAGGACTGAGCCCCCGCACGCGCGGGGGGCGCCGCACCCGGCGGGGCGCGGCGCCGTCCCTGAGCGGGCGGGAGGGCCTGGAGACTCAGACGTCCAGCTCCGCCTCGATCTTCTTCAGCTGGTGGCGTGCCATCGCCAGGTTCGCGCGGCTCGAGTCGAGGACCAGGTACAGGAAGAGGCCGTTGCCGGATCGCCCCGACAGCAGGCGGATCAGGTGGTACTGGGTGCCGAGCGTGATCAGGATGTCCTCGATCTCGTCCTTGAGGCCGAGGTGCTCCATGGTGCGGAGCTTCGCCCGTACGACGTCGGTGTTGCCCGCGGCGGCCACTTCGAGGTCGAAGTCCTTGCTGCCGCCGATGGTGCCAAGCGCCATGCCGCTCGTGTAGTCGACGAGCGCGGCGGCGGTGGCGCCTTCGATCGAGGTGACGGCGTCCTTGAGGGAGGCTTCGGTGTTGGCCATGGTCGGTCCTTTCGAGGGATGCACGTGTGCGGTGGAGTCGTTCAGGAAGCGGACGGGGGCGGTACGGGGCGTGTCGGCAGCCGCTGTTGCCGGGGCGACGGCCGTGCCTGCCGCCCCTCGGGCGCGGGCCGAGGTTCGACGGGTGTCAGGACGTCCGCCACGAGTTCGCCGATACGCGCCCCGGAGCGGCGGCCCTCCAGGTGCAGGCGGCCGACGCTGACCTGGTCGTCCGCGAGCAGCGTCAGGACGGCTGACGGGCCGGCCGCGTAGGTGGCCACATAGCCGTGCGTGCCGCGCACGAGGAGTTCGCGGAGGGCGCCGCGCCCCGTCGCGTCGGCCATGCGCAGGGCCACACCGAGTGAGGCGGCGGTGAGCGCGGCGAGGGACTCGGCCTCCACGCCCGGGGTGTCCTGGGCGAGCACGAGCCCGTCGACACCCGCCGCGAGCGCACCCGTGAGGCGGGGCATCCGAGCCCTCAACCGGTGCAGTTCTTCGAGGACTTCGGCCTCGGCCGTCATCAGCTGTCTCCTCTCGGCACGCTGGCGGAGCGCGCGTCTCACAGGGCCTCCAGCGCGTCTCTGAGGCGGCGTAACAGGGCGACATCGGCGTCGGCCGACGCCGCGCCGGCCCAGGCGGGCACGGCCGGGGCGGGCGGCAGCGGACGCGGCGCCGCAGCCCGTACGAGGCCGGCGGCGGCGAGCCTGCGCAGATCCACCAGGGTGTGGAAGGCGGGCCTGCCGAGGACGTGGGAGATGTCGGCCGCGGTGCGCGCCCCGTCCACGAGGGCGAGCACCGCGCGCTGGCGCGGCGGCACCGCGGGGCTGTGGCGGCCGCCGTCCCGTTCGAGGGGCGCCGTGTCGGTCGCGGCGTCGGGCCGGATGCCGTGCAGCAGCTCGCGCCGGCGCAGCGTCTCGGCCTCCACGGACGCGACGGAGACGGGATGGACGGTGCCGAACCAGTGGGCGGCGCCGTAGCGGAAGCGGGCCGGGGCGCCGCTGGGCGCGAGGGCGAAGAACGCGGCGTCGTAGAGGGCGCCCAGGTGGCAGAGTTCGAGCGCGCCGTCGGTGAGCCGGCCGCTCTCCACGAGGTACCGGCCGACCCGCTGCCGTGTCCCGGCCGCGTCGACGGCCTCCCACCAGCCGTCGGGGTGCAGGGTGCCGCCGGTGGTGAGCAGGACGTCGATGCCGGGCGTCGCGGGGCTCTCGGCGTGCACGACCTGTCCGTCGGCGAGGTAGAGCGTGCCGCGGTCGCGCAGCAGGGCGCCGGTGGCCCGCTCCTCGGCGAGGCGGCGCAGCATGGGGGAGACCCCGGCCGGTGCCGTGGTGCGCCCCTCGGCCCTGGCCGCTGCCGTCGCGGTCACCCGAGCACCAGCCGGTCCGCCATCTCGCCGAGCCGGATGCGGGACAGCGCCAGGTTGCCTTGTTCCCGGTCGAGCCACAGATGGAGGAAGACGCTGCTGTCGAACGTGGTCCGCACGAAGCGCAGCACGTGATAGCCGTCCCGGCTGGTGACGATGACGTCCTCGACCGGCGGCTCGCCGGCGGACCAGTCGGCGCCGCCGGCGGGCGCGAAGGCGCGGTGCTCGGCTGTCATCCGGGCCAGCTCGGCGGCTTCCGCGGCGGTCGCCTCGTGGTCCCCGTTCGGCGAGTCCCCGACGGTGCCGAGGGCGAGCCCACTGGTCCAGTCGACCACGGAGGCACCCCGCGCACCGGGCAGCCGCATGGCTTCCAGCAGGCACTCGTCGATTCCGGGCACACCGGACTCCTCCCGTACGTGACGTTCGGCCGTGTGCACGACGCTACGCAACGTACGGAGGCCAGGTGAGGGTTCTGGCATTTTCCAGTGGAACATGCGTGGATCTACTAAAATCCGCCAACCAGCTTGATATCCGCGGGAGTCGGGGTGCCGTCCTGCCCGGAGGAAGCCCCTCCGCATGGCCCCCGCAGTGCCTCCGCAGCGCCCCCTCAAGGCCCCGGCAGTGCCTCCGGTGCGTCACCGCCCGACTCCCTGACGATCTCTGTGACCAGGCGATCACCCCTGTCCGGCGCGGCGGCGCGGCAACCGGCCGCGGAGATGTATTGACTAGCTCTATTCAGAACGCCAGGATGTGAATAATCACGGCAACAGTTTCTAGGAGGCAGCCATGTCAGGACCCCGCCCCGTACGAGCCCCGCGCGGTACGGAACTGAACACCCTGGGATGGCAGCAGGAGGGCGCCCTGCGGATGCTCATGAACAACCTCGACGCGGAGGTTGCCGAGCACCCCGACAAGCTGGTCGTCTACGGGGGCACCGGCAAGGCGGCCCGGTCCTGGGAGGCGTTCGACGCGATCGTGCGCACGCTCAAGACGCTGAAGGCGGACGAGACCCTCCTCGTGCAGTCCGGCAAGCCGGTCGGCGTGATGCGCACGCACGAGTGGGCGCCGCGCGTGCTGCTCGCCAACTCCAACCTGGTGGGCGACTGGGCCAACTGGGAAGAGTTCCGCAAGCTGGAGGCCGAGGGCCTGACCATGTACGGCCAGATGACGGCCGGTTCGTGGATCTACATCGGCTCGCAGGGCATCGTCCAGGGCACCTACGAGACCTTCGGCGCCGTCGCCCGCAAGAAGTTCAACGGCACCCTCGCCGGGACCATCACCCTCACCGCCGGCGTCGGCGGCATGGGCGGCGCCCAGCCCCTCGCGGTCACCATGAACGAGGGTGTCGCCATCTGCGTCGACGTCGACGAGACCCGCATCGACCGCCGCATCGGCACCCGCTACCTGGACGTGAAGGCCGACAACCTGGACCACGCCCTCGAGCTCGCGGTCCAGGCCCGTGACGAGCGCCGCGGCCTGTCCATCGGCGTGGTGGGCAACGCCGCCGAGATCTTCCCGGAGCTGCTGCGCCGCGAGGCCCCGATCGACATCGTCACCGACCAGACCTCCGCCCACGACCCGCTGGCCTACCTGCCCGTCGGCATCTCGGTCGAGGACTGGGACAAGGAGCGCGAGGCCGACCCGGCCGGCTTCACCGACAAGGCGCGCCACTCGATGCGCCTCCACGTCGAGGCCATGATCGGCTTCCTCGACCGCGGCGCCGAGGTCTTCGACTACGGCAACTCCATCCGCGACGAGGCCCGCAAGGCGGGCTGCGAGCGTGCCTTCGACTTCCCCGGCTTCGTCCCGGCGCACATCCGCCCGCTGTTCGAGGAGGGCCTCGGCCCGTTCCGCTGGGCCGCCCTGTCCGGCGACCCGGAGGACATCGCCAAGACCGACAAGGCGATCAAGGAGCTGTTCCCGGAGAACAAGCACCTGCACCGCTGGATCGACATGGCCGCCGAGCGGATCGCCTTCGAAGGCCTGCCCGCGCGCATCTGCTGGCTCGGCTACGGCGAGCGCCACCTGGCCGGTCTGAAGTTCAACGAGATGGTCGCCTCCGGCGAGCTCTCCGCCCCGGTCGCCATCGGCCGTGACCACCTCGACTCCGGCTCGGTCGCCTCCCCGTACCGCGAAACCGAGGCCATGAAGGACGGCTCCGACGCCATCGCCGACTGGCCGCTGCTCAACGCCCTGGTCAACACGGCCTCCGGTGCCTCCTGGGTCTCCATCCACCACGGTGGCGGCGTCGGCATGGGCCGCTCCATCCACGCCGGCCAGGTCTGCGTCGCCGACGGCACCGAGCTGGCCGCGCAGAAGATCGAGCGCGTCCTCACCAACGACCCGGCGATGGGCGTCATCCGCCACGTCGACGCGGGCTACGAGCACGCGGCCGAGGTCGCGGCCGAGCGCGGGGTGCGGGTGCCGATGCGCGAGGGTGACGACGCGTGACGAGTTCTTCCTTCGGCGAGATGTGGCGCGACCTCGCGCCCATCGGCCGCAACAACGAGAGCGGCGGCTACCGCCGCTACGCCTGGACCGCCGCCGACACCGACTGCCGGGCCTGGTTCAGGGCACAGGCCGAGTCCCGGGGCCTGACCTACGAGCTCGACCGCAACGGAAACCAGTGGGCCTGGCTCGGTGACCCGGCCGCCGGGGACGCCGTCGTCACCGGCTCCCACCTGGACTCCGTACCGGACGGCGGCGCGTTCGACGGGCCCCTCGGGGTCGTGTCGTCCTTCGCCGCCCTCGACGAACTCCGCCGCAGGGGAGCGGAGTTCACCCGCCCCCTCGCCCTCACCAACTTCGGTGACGAGGAGGGGGCCCGGTTCGGCCTGGCCTGCGTCGGCTCCCGCCTCACCGCGGGCCGGCTCACCCCCGAGCAGGCGGCGCAGCTGCGGGACGGCGACGGCGTCAGCCTCCCGCAGGCCATGGAGCGGGCGGGCTACGACCCGGAGGCGATCGGCCCCGACCCCGAGCGCCTCGCGCGCATCGGCGCCTTCGTCGAGCTGCACGTGGAGCAGGGCCGCGCCCTGGACCTGTCCGGCGACGCCGTGGGCATCGCGAGCGCGATCTGGCCGCACGGCCGCTGGCGCTTCGACTTCCGCGGCGAGGCCAACCACGCGGGCACCACCCGTCTCGTGGACCGCCGCGACCCGATGCTGTCGTACGCGCAGACCGTCCTGGCGGCCCGCCGCGAGGCGGAACTCGCGGGCGCCGTCGCCACGTTCGGCAAGATCTCCGTCGAGCCGAACGGCGTCAACGCCATCCCGTCCCTGGTCCGCGGCTGGCTCGACTCCCGCGCCGCCGACCAGCAGACCCTCGACACGGTCGTCACGGCCGTCGAGAAGGCGGCCCGCGAGTACGCCGACGCGCACGGCATCGACCTGGAGACCGTGCGCGAGTCGTTCACGCCGGTCGTCGAGTTCGACCACGCGCTGCGCGACGAACTCGGCCGCATCCTCGGCACCGACGACAAGCTCACCGTCCCGGTCCTCGGCACCGGCGCGGGACACGACGCCGGAATCCTCGCGGACTCCGTGCCGACCGCCATGCTGTTCGTGCGCAACCCCACGGGCGTCTCGCACTCCCCGGCCGAACACGCCGCGGAGGACGACTGCCTCGCCGGGGTGAACGCACTCGCCGACGTACTGGAGGGCTTGGCGTGCAGGTGACGTACTGGCTGGAACATGCCTGGCTCGACCCGGAGGTCGAGCCGGGCGTGGTCGTCGAGGTGTCGCAGGACGGCCGCATCGCGGACGTGCGCACCGGCGTCGACACCCCGCCCCCCGGCGCGACCGTGCTGCGCGGCCTGACCGTCCCCGGCCTGGCCAACGCCCACAGCCACGCCTTCCACCGCGCCCTGCGCTCCACCGTCCAGGTGGGCTCGGGCACGTTCTGGACGTGGCGCGAGGTCATGTACTCGGTCGCCGACCGGCTGACCCCGGACACGTATCACGCGCTCGCCAGGGCGGTGTACGCGGAGATGGCGCTCGCCGGGATCACCGCCGTCGGCGAGTTCCACTATCTGCACCACGCGCCGGGCGGCACCGCGTACGACGACCCCAACGCGATGGGCGAGGCCCTGATCGCGGCCGCCGCCGAGGCCGGCATCCGCATCACGCTCCTCGACACGGCGTACGTCTCCTCCGGCTTCGGCAAGGAGCCGGACCGCCACCAGCGGCGCTTCTCCGACGGCGCCACCGAGGCGTGGGCCGAGCGGGCCACGCTCCTCAAGGACCGCGACCACGCACGCATCGGCGCGGCGATCCACTCCGTGCGGGCCGTCCCAGCGGACCAGCTCGACACGGTCGCCGAGTGGGCGAGGACGCGCGGCGCGCCCCTGCACGTCCACCTCTCCGAGCAGACCGCGGAGAACGAGGCGTGCCTGGCCGCGCACGGCTGCACGCCGACCCGGCTCCTCGCGGACCACGGCGTGCTCGGCCCGGACACCACGGGCGTCCACAACACGCACCTCACCGACGAGGACATCGCCCTGCTCGGCGGTTCCGGCACGGGCACGTGCATGTGCCCCACGACGGAACGCGACCTGGCCGACGGCATCGGCCCCGCCGTCGCCCTCCAGAAGGAGGGCTCACCGCTCTCCCTGGGCTCGGACAGCCACGCCGTCATCGACCTCTTCGAAGAGGCGCGGGCGATGGAGCTGAACGAGCGGCTGCGCACGCGCACCCGGGGCCACTGGACGGCGGCGGCCCTGCTGCGCGCCGCCACGGCCGACGGGCACGCGGCGCTCGGCTGGACCGACGCCGGACGTATCGAACGCGGGGCCCTCGCCGACTTCACGACGGTGGCCCTGGACTCCGTACGCACAGCGGGCCCGCTGCCGCGCCTCGGGGCGGAGACAGCGGTGTTCGCGGCGTCGGCCGCGGATGTCCGGCACACGGTCGTGGGCGGCCGCCAGGTGGTCCGTGACGGGCAGCACGAGCTGGTCGGGGATGTCGCGGGGGCGCTGACGGCGGCGATCGGGGCGCTGCGGGGGTAAAGCTTCCCCAGCCCGCCCCTTCCCGATTCCCGAATGTCCTCGAACGCCGGACGGGCTGACACCACAGCCCTTCCGGCGTTCGAGGATTCCCCACCCGCGGAGAGGAACCATGACCACCACCGTCATCACCAACATCGGCTCCCTGGTCACCAACGACCCGGCCCAGGGCGACAGCCCTCTCGGTCTCGTCGAGAACGCGGCCGTCGTCATCGAGGACGACCGGATCGCCTGGGTGGGGCCGCAGGCGCAGGCGCCGGCCGCCGACGCCACCCACGACGCCGAAGGCCGCGCCGTCATCCCCGGCTTCGTCGACTCGCACTCCCACCTGGTGTTCGCGGGCGACCGCACCCAGGAGTTCAACGCCCGCATGTCGGGCCGCAGTTACTCCGCCGGAGGCATCCGTACGACGGTCGCGGCCACCCGCGCCGCCACGGACGCGGAGCTGGAGGCGAACCTCACCCACTACCTCGCCGAGGCGCTGCGCCAGGGCACGACGACGTTCGAGACGAAGTCGGGCTACGGCCTGACCGTCGAGGACGAGGCGAGGGCGCTGCGCATCGCGGCGAGGCACACCGACGAGGTCACCTACCTCGGCGCGCACATCGTGTCGCCGGACTACGCGGACGACCCGGCCGCCTACGTCGCGCTCGTCACCGGCGAGATGCTGGACGCCTGCGCCCCGCACGCCCGCTGGGTCGACGTCTTCTGCGAGAAGGGCGCCTTCGACGGCGACCAGGCCCGCGCGATCCTCAAGGCCGGCCAGGCCCGCGGCCTGCACCCCCGCGTCCACGCGAACCAGCTCAGCTACGGGCCCGGGGTCCAGCTCGCCGTCGAGCTCGACGCGGCGAGCGCCGACCACTGCACGCACCTCACGGACGCGGACGTCGACGCCCTCGCGAACAGCGGGACGGTCGCCACGCTGCTGCCCGGCGCCGAGTTCTCGACGCGCGCCGAGTGGCCCGACGCCCGTCGTCTCCTGGACGCGGGAGCGACCGTGGCGCTGTCCACGGACTGCAACCCGGGCTCGTCCTTCACGTCCTCGGTGCCGTTCTGCATCGCCCTGGCCGTACGGGACATGGGGATGACGCCGGACGAGGCGATCTGGGCCGCGACGGCGGGCGGCGCGCGGGCGCTGCGCCGCGACGACATCGGCCGCGTGGCGCCGGGCGCGTACGCGGACCTGGCCCTGCTCGACGCGCCGAGCCATGTGCACCTGGCGTACCGGCCGGGCGTGCCGCTGGTGTCGGCCGTCTGGCGGCGCGGAGTGCGCGCCGCCTGACCGGGCACACACGCCGCCTCCGCACGCACACGCCGCCTCCGCGCCGAGTGCGCGGAGGCGGCGGAGGTCAGTCGGCCGGCGTGACGGCTATTCCTCCAGCGTGAGGCCCTTGCGCAGGCGTACCAGCGTGCGCGAGAGCAGCCGCGACACGTGCATCTGGGAGATGCCCAGCTCGTCACCGATCTCCGACTGCGTCATGTTGGCGACGAAGCGCAGGGAGAGGATCTTCCGGTCCCGCGAAGGGAGTTCGGCGATCAGGGGCTTCAGGGACTCGACGTACTCGATGCCCTCGAGCTCATGGTCCTCGTACCCGATGCGGTCCGCGAGCGCGCCCTCGGAGTCGTCCTCCTCGGGCTGTGCGTCCAGGGAGCTGGCCGTGTAGGCGTTGGAGGCGGCCATGCCCTCGACGACCTCGTCGTTCGTGATGCCCAGGCGCTCGGCGAGCTCGCCCACCGTCGGTGCGCGGTCGAACTGCTGGGCGAGTTCGTCGCCCGCCTTGGCAAGGTCGAGACGAAGCTCCTGGAGCCGCCGCGGAACGCGGACCGACCAGGACGTGTCGCGGAAGAAGCGCTTGATCTCGCCGACGATGGTCGGCATCGCGAACGTGGGGAACTCGACGCCACGGCTCAGCTCGAAGCGGTCGATCGCCTTGATCAGGCCGATCGTGCCGACCTGGATGATGTCCTCCATCGGCTCGCTGCGGGAGCGAAACCGGGACGCCGCGAACTTCACCAGGGCGAGATTGAGTTCAACCAGCGTGTTGCGGACATACGAATACTCGTGGGTGCCCTCTTCGAGGGACTCCAGCCGCCCGAAGAGCGTTTTTGACAGGGCCCGTGCGTCCCGGGGAGCCACCTCGTCGAAAGGCGGGATCTCCGGCAGGCCGGCCAGGTTGTCGAAGGCCTCGTGTTCCGGTGGGGGTGTCGACGTCGACGCCTGGTCAGTACGCGATTCGTCGAGCCGGGGTGACATGATGTCCTCCATCGTTCTCGGCATATGGCTGCCGATGCCAATACGTGCACTGCGGTGTGCGGCGCCTCCGTAGCCGGCCGTGGTTGAAACTGTCCTTACTAGGCCTACCCGCTTTTACGCTCCGCCCGCAAGTGCGTTCTGTCAGTAAATGTCCGATTCCTAGGGGTTGTTCGGGTACCGGAGGGCGTAGCAAAGGCGTAGTGTTCGAGGGCGTCAATGAACAGCCACGACGGTCGAGCAGACTCGGAAGAGAGAGACGTCATGGACCGCGGGACAGTCGGCAGCGCGCATCGGGGCCGGCTTCTGGTCGAGGTGCGGGAAGAGGGCGCCAGCGCCGTCGTGACTCCGGTGGGTGAGCTGGATCACCACACCGCAGATCTGTTGCGAGAACCCCTGGAGAGCTGCCTCACGGCCGGATTCTCACGGCTGGTGATCGACTGCTCACGGCTGGAGTTCTGTGATTCGACCGGGCTCAATGTGCTGCTCGGCGCCCGCCTCAAGGCGGAAGCCGCCGGCGGCGGAGTCCATCTGGCCGGGATGCTGCCCGTGGTGGCCCGGGTCTTCGAGATCACCGGTGCGGAGGCCGTCTTCACCGTCCATGAGTCGCTGGACGCGGCTCTCGGCGACTGACGGGACGCGTACGCAGGTGAAGCACGGAAGTTACGCGTCAGTTGTCTCTACGTGATCGAGGCGTTACCAGCGTCACACCGACCATGCCGAAGAAGTGGGTGTTCTCGCGGATCGGCCGGGCAGGAGACATGCTGGGTCCCACCCCGGACCGCGCCGCCACGGCGGATCATTTCCACACATCACACGTCAAGAGTCTCGGTGAGGTGAAGTGCTGATGGGCACCACCCGGCCTTACTCGCCGGGCGACCGCGGCCCGGAGCCGGAAGCCGCCGGTGATACCGGTGGCACGCCAGGTCTGTCCTCCGCCGACGTCGGGCGGGCAGCCGGGCACCAGAGCCGCAGGCTGAACCTGGTCGGGGCGGCCGGCATCGTCCCCCTGGCCCGCGACTTCACCCGTGAGGCGCTGCACGCATGGGGCTGGATGCCGGCGGGCACCGCCGACCGGCGGGCCGCCGCCGAGGACGTCCTGCTCGTCGTCTCCGAGCTGGTCACCAACGCCTGCCTGCACGCCGAGGGCCCCGACGAGCTGCGCATCTCCTGCGACAGCAAGGTGCTGCGCATCGAGGTCTCCGACCGGGGAGCCGGGCAGCCCGCGCCCCGGACCCCGCACCGCGCCGGACGCCCCGGCGGGCACGGGATGTTCATCGTGCAGCGCCTGTGCATGGACTGGGGCGTCGTCAGGGCCGCAGGCGTCCCCGGTAAGACCGTCTGGGCCGAAGTCGGGGCACCCGCCTGACCGGAGCCCTTGGGGGGCTTGGGGTTACCCCGGGTTCGTACGTCTCTTCGCACGCGCCGGATCCCATCGGATCCGGCGCGCACTTATGTCTTCCCTCGACAAGGTCCCCGGCGTACCTTGAGCGCCCAATCTGATGTGCCGTCAGTAACTTGGCGCGTGCAACTCAGGAACTCCCGGCATGAGGGGAACTCGAGGTGTCGTACCGGACGTACCAGAAGCGAACGGCAGGGCTCGCGCTCGCCGCGGCCCTGGGCTGTGGCGCGGCTTCCACGGTGCTGCTGGCCGCACCCGCAGCCCACGCCGATGTGCAGGACGTCAACTACCAGTGCAAGACGCCGATCGGGAACAAGGGAGCGGTCTCCCCGATCGACATCAAAGGCGTGAAGAGCGGCAGCGGCTACAAGATCACCATGTCCTTCCAGAAGGGCGTCTCGTCCAGCCCGGTCGAGCTCGGCAAGGGCGCGATGAAGCCCAGCGCCGTCATCAAGCTGGGCGGCGCGGAGAGCGGCTCCCTGCCGGTGTCCGGGCCGCCGAACGCGGAGGCGGTCCCCGCCAACACCCCCATCAAGATCAGCGACTTGTCGGGCACCTACACACCGGCCAAGAGCGGCAAGGTCACCTTCACGGCGGGTGTCCTCACCATCAAGGCGCTCGGCACCACGACCACGTGCACACCCGCGAACAGCCCGAAGCCGTCACTGACCCTGGACGTCAAGTCGGCCGGGGGCGGCGGCACTTCGGGCGGCTCGCAGAGCACCCCGTCCGGCGGCGAACTGCCGCAGACCGGACCCGAGGACTCCGCGATCGCGCTCGGCACCCTCGGTGGCACGGTGCTGCTCGCGGGCGCGGCGGGCGTGCTGTGGCTGACGCGGCGCAACCAGGCGGCGCGCTGACCTCGGCGGCCGTGCCCGTCCGACACCCGTACGCGAACCTGGAGCCGCCGATGCCGTCCAGTCCCCGGGCCCGCGCCCGCCTGCGCGCGCTGTGCGGGGCCGCCGTCCTGCTGACCGCGGGGGCGGGGGTCCCGGCGGCCGCGGCCGGTACGGCGCCCGCGTGGTCGGTCGCCCCGTCGGCGGGCGGCGGCACCAGGCCCGCGACGGACGGGCGCCCCTACTTCTACGCGGAGGGGGTGCCCGGCGCCGTGCTCCAGGACAAGGTGGCCGTCACCAACCCCGGCGGCCGCCCCCTGACCGTAAAGCTGCGGGGCGCCGACGCCGACAACACCGGCACCGGCGCCCTCTCCCTGCGCACGAAGTCGACCGACACGGGCGCGTGGATCACCTTCGCCCGGCGCGAGGTGAGGATCCCGGCGCGCACCCGCGCCGAGGTGCCCTTCACCGTCACCGTCCCGGCCGACGCCACACCCGGCGACCACCCCGGCGCCGTCGTGGCGAGCGCGAACGGGCGCGACACCGGGGTCAGTATCCATCTGCGGGTCAGCGGCCCCACCCTGTCGGCGCTCACCGTCGAGCGGGTGCGGGTCACCGGCGGCCGGATCTCGTACGACCTCGTCAACCGCGGCAACACCGTCCTGACGCCGAGGCTGGCCGTGCGTGCCGACGGCGTACTCGGCCGGGCGCTGGACCGGCGTCCGCGCACGCTGCCGGTCGAGCTGCTGCCCGGCCGCCGCGTGACCCTCAGCGAGCCCTGGAAGAACAGCCCCGTCCTCGATTCGGTCCGGGTGCGGCTCACGGTCACGGCCGGGGGCGGCGCCCACGACGAGGCGACGGCGACGAAGCGGTTCGTGCCGTGGGCGGCGGTCGCGGGAACGTGCGCCGTGATCCTGGCCGCCGGGGGCGCGGCCTTCTGGCTCGTACGCCGACGGCGGCATGCGAACGGCGAGAACGGCGCGGACAGCGGAAGCAGCGAGAACGGCGCGGACAGCGGGAACCACGGGAGCCACGAGATCCAAGGGAGTTGGTCATGAACCGCCGCCACCGCTGCGGGCCCCGGCTGTGGGCGGCAGCGCTCGTCCTGGTCACCGCGCTCGGCCTGGCCGCCCTGCCGCAGCTGACGGCCTCCGCCGCCTCCGCCGCGGAAGGGCCGGCCGTGACGCTGTCCAAGTCCCAGGCGGGGACGGGTGGTTCGATCACCGTCAGCGGCTCCGGGTGGCGTTCCAAGACGCTGCTCATGATGCTCATCTGCGGCCAGTCCGAACCCGGCAGGGGAGTCATCGGCGGTACGAACTCCTGCGCCAACGCCGACGGCCGCGCCGTCACCACCGGGGACAAGGGCACCTTCAGCAAGAAGCTCCCGGTCGCCGAGCCGCCGGTGCCCTGCCCGTGCGTCGTCCACGTGGCGACCGTCACCGGCGACAAGGCGCAGGCGGACGCGGTGCTCAAGGTCGCGGGCCATCCGGTCAAGGCGCTCCCCACGCAGTCGGGCGGCGGGAAGCTGTCCGTTCTCAGCGATACGCGGCTCGACGGTTCGAGCGGCGTCCTGACCTGGTTCGGCGCCCCGGCGTCGCGCACCTTCGTCTTCACCGTCGGCAACGTCGGCTCGGCCCCCCTCAAGGACCCGGTCTTCCAGGTCGGCACGTCCCACGGCGTGTTCGCCCCGCAGTGGGAGGACCAGCAGTGGCGCGGCACGATCGCCCCCGGCAGGAAGGCGCAGATCAAGCTGCCCGTCGAGCTCACTTCGGGGGCGCACGGCAACTACCTGGTCTCCCTCAAGTTCGGCGGCAAGGTCCTCGCCGAGCAGCCGTGGGGTGTGGGCCGCCCCTGGGGCGTGACCCTCTTCTGGATCCTGCTCTGCGTCGTCGTACCGGCCGCCGTGTTCCGTATCGGGATGGCCGTCGTCGAACGCGTACGCCCACGGCGGTCCGGCGGCGCGGGCCGGCACCGCGGTGGCCTGCGCCTGTCCGAAGTGACGGCGCGGCTGCCGAGATTGACCCTCCCGGAATCGTCCCGCCGCTCCACGGACAGGGATCCCGGCCCCACCACGACTTCTACTTCTACGGCCCTGCCCTGGTTCACCCCGGACACCGATCCGGGCGCACCGGCCGGTCAGCTCTCCGCACCGTCAGACAACAGCCCGACAACGAAGGGAAACACGTGAGCACCCAACGGAGAGTGAGCGCGGCCGGCGTCGCCCTGATGCTGGGCGGTGCGGGCCTGCTGCTCGCCGCCGCACCGGCACAGGCCGCCGAGGTCGCGTACAAGACCGAGTGCATCCCGCCCGCGATCTCCGGCCTGCCGCCCGTGGAGGGCACGACGAAGGTGGAGATCACGGCGCCCGCCGAGGCGAAGGTGGGGGACGAGGTGGAGGTCGTCTGGAAGACGACACAGGCCGCCTCGAGCAACCCCGACGTCCTCGACCTGGAGAAGGACACCGTCCAGCCGACCGGCACGGTCAAGGTGGGCGGCGCGCAGACCGCGGACCTGGCGGTGGAGGGCACCCGCACCAACCCGCCGATCAAGAAGAACAGCCCCATGGTGCTCTCCGACATGAAGGGCAAGATCAAGCTGACGGCGCCCGGCGAGGTGACGCTGACCCCGGACAAGTACAACATCAACGTCAGCAAGCCGATCTCGACGGACACCAAGTGCTCGCCCAAGGAGACCGTCAAGCCCGGCGCGACCATCAAGGTCACCGACGCGGGCGGCGCGACCACGGGCGGGCTGCCCACCGGCCTCCCGACGGGCCTGCCCACCGGGCTTCCGACGGGTCTGCCGACCGGGCTCCCCACGGGCGGCACCAGCGGCGGCTCCTCCGGTACGGGCGGCAGTGACACCGGTGGCAGTGACACCGGTGGCAGCGGTGGCGGGAAGAGCGACTTCACCGGCAAGGAAGTCCAGATCCCCTACAAGTGCAAGACGCCCATCGGCGACAAGAGCGCCACCTCGCCGGTGCAGATCAACGCCAAGAAGGACGGCGGGAACTACGGCCTGACGGTCCAGTTCAAGAAGTCCGTCATGGACAGCCCGGCAGACATCCCCGCCGACTCGGTCAAGCCGTCGATGGAGGTCAAGCTGGGCGGCGCCGACAAGGGCACGGTCCATGTGGAGGGCCCCACGAACAAGGAGCCCATCAAGTCCGGTGCACCGATCAACATCCCCGACCTCACCGGCACCTACAAGCCGGGCGCCGACGGCAAGTCGACCCTGTCGCCCGGAGTGCTCACGGTGAAGGCCCTCGGTACGACGACCACGTGCACCCCGTCGAAGACGGAGGTCTCGTTGGAGATCGACACGGCGGCCCAGCCGGGCGGCGCGGCCGGCGGCTCGGGCTCCGGGTCGGCGGGCGGTTCGGACACCTCCGGCGGCCTCGCGGAGACAGGCTCCTCGAACGACGGCATCCTGCGCGCCCTCGGCCTGGTCGCGGGCACGGTGATCCTGCTGGGCGGAGCGGTGTTCACATTCCTGCCGCGCCGGCGCCGGGCGAACTGAACGAACAGCTGAGCCAATGGGCCCGGGGCGCGCACGGTCGCCCCGGGCCCATGCCGGCGTTCCCGGGCCAGTAGCTTCTTGACCCTCACACCGTGTCAGGCGGTCAGCTCGGAGACATCATGTTCACCATCGGAGACTTCGCCCGGCACGGCCGCGTCTCAGTCCGGATGCTGCGTCACTACGACGCGACCGGCCTGCTGCGCCCGGCCCACGTCGACCCTGCGAGCGGCTATCGCTACTACACCGCTGCTCAGCTCGCCCGCCTCAACCGGATCATCGCGCTCAAGGACCTCGGATTCGTCCTTCAGCAGGTGCGGGACATCGTGGACGAGAGGGTCGGTGTCGAGGAACTGCGCGGGATGCTGCGGCTGCGGCATGCGGAACTGGAGGCCGCAGTGGCTGCCGCGGGGGCACGGCTGGTCCAGGTCGAGGCGAGGCTCCGAGCGATCGAGAGTGAGGGGCACATGCCCACGAACGACGTTGTCATCAAGAGCGTCCCCGCTGTCCGGGTGGCGGAGCTGACCGCGACCGCCGCGAGTTTCGGGCCCGAGGACATCGGCCCGGTCATCGGGCCGCTCTACGACGAGCTGTTCCGGTGCCTGGGCTCGGCGGGTATTGCCCCCACGGGCCCCGGAGTCGCGTACTACGAGGACGCTCCGGAGGGTGGCGGCAGGATCAGCGTGCACGCCGCCGTCCAGGTCTCCGCCCCTCTTCAGGACGGCGTCTTCCGTGTCCTCGACCTGCCGTCCCTCGACCAGGCGGCGACCATCGTGCACCGCGGTTCGATGGACACCGTGATCCCCACCGTCCAGACCCTGGCCCGCTGGACCGATGCCAACGGCTACCGGTCGAACGGTTACCCCCGTGAGGTCAACCTGGAGTGTCCCGAGAACACTGACGACTGGGTGACGGAATTGCAGGCACCGGTGACCCGGGCCTGACCGATCGCCGTCCGCGCCGGCAAGACCCCCCACGGCTGAACCCGCCGGGGCGTACAGCGCAAACGCCGAAGGGCCGCCGCACCGATTCCGGTGCGGCGGCCCTTCACACGTGTACAGGCCGAGCGGAGTGCGTCAGTGCACGTCGCCCATGAGCTCCTTGACCTTCTTGCGGTACATGAAGACCGCGCCACCCGCGATCACCGCGAGCGCGGCCTCCAGGCCCACGACGCCCGTGCCGTTGAGGTCGACGCCGGCTGTGGAGAGCAGACCCGTCACCGCGTCGCCCGCCGTCACCGCGAGGAACCAGACACCCATCATCTGGGAGCCGTACTTCGCCGGCGCCATCTTGGTGGTCACCGAGAGGCCGACCGGGGAGAGCGTCAGCTCGCCGACCGTCTGGACGAAGTAGATCAGGACGAGCCACCAGGGGCTGACCTTGCCGTCGCCCGCGGCCGTCAGCGGCAGCAGGAAGACGAAGAAGGAGATGCCGACGAGGGCCAGGCCGAGCGAGAACTTGGTGACCGTGCTCGGCTCCTTGCCCTTGCGGGCCAGCGCCAGCCAGATCATGGCGGCGACCGGGGCCAGCGCCATGATGATCACCGGGTTCACGGACTGGAACCAGGAGACCGGGAAGTCCCAGCCGAAGACGCTCGTGTTGGCGTGGCTGTCGGCGAAGATCGACAGGGTGGAGCCACCCTGGTCGTAGATCATCCAGAAGACCGCGGCGGCGACGAAGAACCAGATGTAGCCGGAGACCTTGGACTGCTCGGTGCTCGTCAGTTCCTTGTCGCGCTTGATGCGGCCGAGGACCATGATCGGGACGATCAGGCCGACCAGCATGAGCGGGACCATCACCCAGTTCAGGGTGTAGGTGCCGGTGCCCACGACGATGCCGTAGAAGACGACCGCGACGAGCAGCCAGATCATCGACTTCTTCAGCGTGGCGGCACGCTCGGCGGCGTCCAGCGGCTTCGGGACGACCGACGACTTCTCCGACAGGTGGCGGGTGCCCAGCAGGAACTGGCCGAGGCCGATCGCCATGCCGACCGCGGCGAGCGCGAAGCCGAGGTGCCAGTTCACGTTCTGGCCGACGGTGCCGATGACCAGCGGCGCGGCGAACGCGCCGAGGTTGATGCCCATGTAGAAGACGGTGAAGCCGCCGTCACGGCGCGGGTCGTCGGCGCCGTTGTAGAGGTGGCCCACCATCGTCGAGATGTTGGACTTCAGCAGACCCGAACCGACGGCCACGAAGAGCAGACCGACGTAGAAGATGCCGTTCGACGGTACGGCCAGCAGCAGGTGGCCGATCATGATCACCGCACCGGCGATCGCGGTCGTCTTACGGGGTCCCCACACACGGTCGCCGAACCAGCCGCCGGGCATGGCGAGCAGGTACACCGTCGAGACGTAGACGGAGTAGATGGCGATCGCGGTGCCCGCGTCGAGGCCGAGCCCCTCGGGGGCCACCAGGTACAGCGGAAGCAGGGCGCGCATGCCGTAGTAGGAGAAACGCTCCCACATCTCGGTCATGAACAGAGTGGCCAGACCGCGAGGGTGGCCGAAGAAGGTCTTACCGCCGGAGGGTGCTCCGGTGGATTCCTTCGTCAGGCTGGTCGCCATGGAAGTTCCTTGCTGGTACGGGTCGCGGGTCGTGGGTGACCGCGCGGCCAGTGAGGGGGGTGGCCGGCACCGGGACCTGCCGTCCTCCTCCCCACGCCCACAGGGGATCGCCTCCGTGTGCGAAGACGCTTACGGAGACCAGGTACGGCTGTCCCGGGATCCACACCCCGTGCGCGACTTCGCGTCCGGGGCCCGGCCCACAGGTCATTCCTTCAACGCTGGCGGTGACCAGCTCACACATGAAAGAGACCTTCGCAGCGCGTACGCTCAAAGGCCTTCTTTAGTGCATCAGGCGTCCAGTCACCATACGACACGACAGTGCGGCATATGGAAGGACTTGAGAGATGGATCACAGGCCCTGGCGGAACCGTTCGCGCGGATTCGAAGGCGTTCCCCAGGATCTCATCCCACAGCCGCAGGTCCACCCGGCCAGGTCACGGCCCTGGCGGATCACCCCCCGGCCGCCGTCCGGCGCGGACTACCATCACTGCATGACCCGTGTACTGCTCGCCGAGGACGACGCGTCCATCTCGGAGCCACTGGCCCGTGCCCTGCGCAGGGAGGGTTACGAGGTCGAAGTGCGTGAGGACGGCCCGACCGCGCTCGACGCGGGACTTCAGGGCAGCATCGACCTCGTCGTACTCGACCTGGGGCTGCCCGGCATGGACGGCCTGGAGGTCGCCCGGCGGATGCGCGCCGAGGGGCACACGGTGCCCGTCCTCATCCTGACCGCCCGCGCCGACGAGGTGGACACCGTCGTCGGCCTGGACGCCGGCGCCGACGACTACGTCACCAAGCCGTTCCGCCTCGCCGAACTGCTCGCCCGCGTACGGGCCCTGCTGCGGCGCGGCGCCGCAGAGCCTCAGCAGCCGCCCGCCACGCACGGCGTCCGCATCGACGTCGAGTCGCACCGCGCGTGGATGGGCGACGAGGAACTCCAGCTCACCGCCAAGGAGTTCGACCTGCTGCGGGTCCTGGTGCGCGACGCCGGCCGGGTCGTCACGCGCGACCAGCTGATGCGCGAGGTCTGGGACACCACGTGGTGGTCGTCGACGAAGACCCTCGACATGCACATCTCCTGGCTGCGCAAGAAGCTCGGCGACGACGCCGCCAACCCGCGCTACATCGCCACGGTGCGCGGCGTCGGCTTCCGTTTCGAGAAGAGCTGACGTACTGGTACAGCTATGCGCCGCCGTCTGATCAACTCCACGCTCGCCGTCGTGCTCGTCGTGATCGCTGTCTTCGGGGTCTCGCTCGTCATCGTCGAGACCCGCACGATCACCAACAGCGCCCAGGAGCGGGTGGACTCCGAGGCGGTCCGGCTCGTCAGCATCGTCGACAGCCGGCTCCTCGGTGACGAACAGGTCACCGGCGCGATCCTGAGGAACCAGGTCGGCCCCGACCGGTACGCCAGGATCGAGCTGCCGGGGCGCGCGCCCATCGAGATCGGTGAGCGCCCCCGAGGGGACGTCATCCAGGCCACGGCCAAGGGCGAGAAGGGCGAGACGGTCACCGTCGAGGAGCCGCGCTCCTCCGTCACCCGCGAGGTCGGCCGCACGCTGCTGATCATCGCCGGGGTGGCGCTGCTCGCCGTCATCGCCGCGGTCCTGCTCGCCGTACGCCAGGCCAACCGGCTCACGTCCCCGCTCACCGACCTCGCGTCCACCGCGGAGCGCCTCGGCTCGGGCGACCCCCGCCCGCGCCACCGCCGCTACGGGGTGGCCGAGCTGGACCGGGTCGCCGACGTCCTCGACTCCAGCGCCGAGCGGATCGCCCGCATGCTGACCGCCGAGCGGCGCCTGGCGGCCGACGCCTCGCACCAGCTCCGTACGCCCCTCACGGCGCTCTCCATGCGCCTGGAGGAGATCACCGTCACCGATGACCTGGACACGGTGAAGGAGGAGGCGACGATCGCCCTCGCGCAGGTCGAGCGGCTCACGGACGTCGTGGAGCGGCTGCTGACCAACTCGCGCGACCCGCGCACGGGGTCCGCGGTCTCCTTCGACCTGGACGAGGTCATCAAGCAGCAGCTGGAGGAGTGGCGCCCCGCCTACCGCAGCGCGGGCCGCGCCATCGTCTCCTCGGGCAAGCGGCATCTGAAGGCCGTGGGCACGCCGGGCGCCGTCGCCCAGGTGCTCGCCGCGCTGATCGAGAACTCGCTCATGCACGGCGGCGGCACGGTCGCGCTGCGCACCCGGGTCACCGGCAACCAGGCCGTCGTCGAGGTCACGGACGAGGGTCCCGGGGTGCCGGGGGACCTGGGGGCGCGGATCTTCGAGCGGACCATCAGCGGCCGCAACTCGACGGGCATCGGCCTCGCGGTCGCCCGCGACCTGGCCGAGGCGGACGGGGGCCGCCTGGAGATGCTCCAGACGAACCCGCCGGTGTTCGGCCTGTTCCTGTCGCGTACGCCGCTGAAGAAGTCGGCGCCGGGTGAGGGGACGGAGACGGTTCGCTAGCCGGCCGGCCGGTGAGCGGCCCCGGTCAGCGGTGGGTGCGCTGGATGTCGGAGCGGCGGTCCTCGCGCCCGTCCCGACCATCACGCCCGTCCCGCCCGTCCCCGGCCTCCAGGAACGATTCGGCGCGGGTGACGGTCTCGCGGCCGGGCATGGTCTTGAAGACCCACGTGCGGTACGACCAGAACCGGAACAGCGTCGCGATGCCGATGCCGACGAACTTGAAGACGTTGCGCTGCAGCGAGCTGTCCCAGCCGAAGCCGTAGATCGCCAGGTACAGGACGCCGTTCTCGATCACCAGGCCGACCGCACTGAACGCCAGGAACAGCGAGAGCTCCCGCGTCCGGCCACTCTTGTCGCGGTCACGGTAGGTGAAGTAGCGGAACCCCACGTAGTTGAACGCGATGGCGATGACCGTGGCGATGACGTTCGCCCGCACCGCCTGAAGGTTCGTGGTGTGCCACAGAAAGTTGGAGACGCCGAAGTTCACCAGGGTTCCGAGCGCGCCCACGGCACCGAATTTGGCGACCTCGCGACCGAGCCGGTCGAGCCGCGCACGCCAAGTGGCAGGTCCGTTCATCGTGCTCGCCCCAGCCCCCGTAGTTCCGATATATCGACCCAGTCATGCTAACCAGGCGGCAGGTCGGGCGCCTGGGGACGCCTAATCCTGGCACCGCGTGGCGGCCGATACCCTGGGGGTGTGACGTTCCCGGTAGTCGGCATGGTCGGCGGGGGGCAGCTCGCTCGTATGACACACGAGGCGGGCATCCCGCTCGGCATCAAGTTCAAGCTCCTCAGTGACACTCCTCAGGATTCCGCGGCGCAGGTCGTCAGCGATGTCGTCATAGGCGACTATCGCGACCTGGACACGCTGCGTGACTTCGCGCGGGGCTGTGACGTGATCACCTTCGATCACGAGCACGTGCCCACGGAGCACCTGCGGGCCCTGGAGGCGGACGGTATCCCCGTGCGCCCCGGACCCGAGGCGCTGGTGCACGCCCAGGACAAGGGTGTGATGCGCGCGAAGCTCACTCAGATCGGCGCTCCCTGCCCGCGCCACCGCCTCGTGAAGGATCCTGCCGATGTGGCGGCCTTCGCGGCGGAGGCCGCCACTGACGGCGATTCCGCCAGTGACGGGTTCCCCGTGATCCTCAAGACGGTGCGCGGCGGCTATGACGGGAAGGGGGTGTGGTTCGTACGGTCCCTGGACGACGCGGCCGAGCCCTTCAAGGCCGGCGTCCCCGTCCTCGCGGAGGAGAAGGTCGACTTCGTACGGGAGCTCGCGGCCAATGTCGTCCGCTCGCCGCACGGCCAGGCCGTGGCCTACCCCGTCGTCGAGTCCCAGCAGGTCGACGGCGTGTGCGACACGGTGATCGCGCCCGCCCCCGGCCTCGACGAGAACCTCGCCCTGCGCGCCGAGCAGCTGGCGCTCGGCATCGCGAAGGAGCTCGGTGTCGTCGGGCACCTCGCGGTCGAGCTCTTCGAGACCCGCGACGGCCGCATCCTGGTCAACGAACTGGCGATGCGCCCGCACAACTCCGGCCACTGGACCCAGGACGGGGCCGTGACCTCGCAGTTCGCGAACCACGTCCGCGCCGTCCTCGACCTCCCCCTCGGCGACCCGCGCCCGCGCGCCCCCTGGACGGTCATGTGCAACGTCCTCGGCGGCGACTACCCGGACATGTACTCCGCGTACCTGCACTGCATGGCCCGCGACCCGAAGCTCAAGATCCACATGTACGGCAAGGACGTGAAGCCCGGACGCAAGGTCGGCCACGTCAACACCTACGGCGACGACCTGGACGACGTGCTGGAGCGCGCCCGTCACGCAGCCGGCTACCTCAGAGGAACGATCACCGAATGAGCACGTCCCCTGTCGTTGGCATTGTCATGGGTTCCGACTCCGACTGGCCCGTCATGGAGGCCGCCGCCCAGGTTCTCGACGAGTTCGAGATCCCCTACGAGGTGGATGTCGTCTCCGCCCACCGCATGCCGCGCGAAATGATCGCGTACGGCGAGCAGGCGGACGGCCGCGGCCTCAAGGCGATCATCGCCGGAGCCGGGGGAGCCGCCCATCTGCCGGGCATGCTCGCCTCCGTGACCCCGCTGCCCGTCATCGGCGTCCCGGTCCCGCTGAAGTACCTCGACGGCATGGACAGCCTGCTGTCCATCGTGCAGATGCCCGCGGGCGTCCCCGTCGCCACCGTCTCCGTCGGCGGCGCGCGCAATGCCGGTCTCCTCGCGGCCCGCATCCTCGCCACGCACGACGAGGAACTCCTCGGCCGCATGCGGGAGTTCCAGCAGGAGCTGAACGACCAGGCCACGGAGAAGGGCAAGCGGCTGCGGGCCAAGGTCGAGGGCACGTCCGGCTTCGGCTTCGGGAAGTGACGGCGATGACCACCTCGCTGGAGCGGGCCCGCGCGATACTCGCCGACTTCCCCGTCGTCGACGGACACAACGACCTGCCGTGGGCGCTGCGCGAGCAGGTCGCGTACGACATCGACGCGCGGGACATCGCCGTCGACCAGAGCGCGCATCTGCACACCGACCTGGCCCGGCTGCGGGCCGGCGGGGTCGGCGCGCAGTTCTGGTCCGTGTACGTGCGCTCGGACATGGCCGGTGACGTGGCGGTCAGCGCCACCCTGGAGCAGATCGACTGCGTCCAGCAGCTGATCGAGCGCTACCCGGCAGACCTGCGCCGCGCGCTGACGGCCGCCGACATGGAGGCCGCCCGCACCGAGGGCCGTATCGCGTCCCTCATGGGCGCCGAGGGCGGCCACTCCATCGACAACTCGCTGGCCACGCTGCGCGCGCTGCACACTCTGGGCGTGCGCTACATGACGCTCACGCACAACGACAACATCGCGTGGGCGGACTCGGCGACGGACGAGCCGGGCGTCGGCGGACTCTCGCCCTTCGGCCACGAGGTCGTACGGGAGATGAACCGGGCCGGCATGCTCGTCGACCTCTCGCACGTGGCGGCGACCACGATGCGGGCCGCGCTCGACACCTCGGTCGCGCCGGTGATCTTCTCCCACTCGTCCTCGCGCGCGGTGTGCGACCACCCGCGCAACATCCCGGACGACGTCCTGGAGCGGCTGCCCGCGAACGGCGGCGTCGCGATGGCCACGTTCGTGCCGAAGTTCGTCCTCCAGGCCGCCGTCGACTGGACGGCCGCCGCGGACGAGAATCTGCGTGCGCACGGCTTCCACCACCTGGACACGTCGCCGGAGGCCATGAAGCTCCACCGCGTGTTCGAGGAGGCGCGCCCGCGCCCGGTCGCCACCGTCTCCACGGTCGCCGACCACCTCGACCACATGCGTGAGGTCGCCGGCGTCGACCACATCGGCATCGGCGGCGACTACGACGGCACGGCGTTCCTGCCGGACGGCCTCGGCGACGTCTCGGGCTACCCGAACCTGATCGCGGAGCTCGTCGACCGCGGCTGGTCGGACCCCGACCTCGCCAAGCTGACCTGGCAGAACGCGGTACGGGTCCTCGGCGCGGCGGAGGACGTGGCCCGGGACGAGCAGTCCCGCCGCGGTCCGTCGAACGCGACGCTGGAGCAGCTCGACGGCTGAACGGCCAGGCTCGAGGGCCCTGGCTCGACGGCTGAACGCCCTGTCCAAAACCTCCGGAGTTCTTCCGCTCCGGAGGTTTTGGCGGCGCGGTGTCGCCCGAACGCGCCGCCCGCCAGGTGGCTGCGGGCCATGCGTGTGACGGTGAGCGTACTGCCGACACCGTCGACGCCCGGAGCTTTGCCATGGCAGACCTGCAGGACGAACTGACCGCCACCGCCGAGATAGGCGAGCTCGACGAGCTCGCCTCACCGACCGAGGAGGCTCCCGAGCCCCCCGCGGACGACACGCTCGCCCGCGCCCGTGCCCTCCTCACGACCCACCCCGTCGCCGACGGCTACTGCGGTCTGCCCGCAACGCTGCGCACCCTGCCCTGGTACGACCTCGAACTGGGCGACAGCTCGGTCGACACCGACCTGCCCCGGCTGCGTGACGGAGGTGTCGGCGCCCTCCTGTGGACGCTGCGCCTGCTGCCCGGCACGGCGCACGCCGAGCACCCGGTCACCGCGGTCCTCGAACAGCTCGACTTCGCCAAGCAGGTCGTGGCCGACCACCCCGAGGGCCTGCGCCTGGCCCGCTCCGCCTCCGAGTCGTGCGACGCCCGCGACTACGGCCGCATCGCCGTCCTCATGGGCCCTGCGCCGGCCGCCGCGATCGGGGCCTCCCTCGCCACGCTGCGCGCCCTGCACACGCTCGGCCTGCGCGTGCTCACCCTCACCGGCACCTCCTGGGCCACGGACGCGGGGCTGACCCGGTTCGGCGACGAGGTGGTGCGCGAGATGCACCGGATCGGCGTCCTCGCCGACCTCACCGGCGCCTCCGTGCGCACGGCCCGCCGGGTCCTCGCCCTCACCAAGGCCCCGGTGATCCTCACCCACTCAGGGGCCCTCGCCCTCAACAGCCACCCCGACAACGTCCCCGACGATCTGCTCGCCGACCTCGGCGCGGCCAAGGGCGTGTGCCTCGTGCCGTGCTCCGCGGAGCGCACAGGATCCGGACTCGGCGACGTCGCCGACCATCTGGACCATGTGCGGCGGGTGGCGGGCCCGGAGTCCGTCGGCCTCTCGGGCGCGTACGACACCGGAGCCGTGCACCCGGACGGCCTCGCCGACGTCTCGCGCTATCCGCACCTCATCGCGGAACTGATCGAGCGGGGCTGGCCGGACTCGGATCTGGCACGCCTCACGTGGGGCAACGTCCAACGCGTGCTGCGCGAGACGGAGTTCGCGGCACGAGCGGCCGCGCTGCGCCGCCCGCCGTCGACGGCGAGGATCGAACTCCTCGACACCTGACGGGCGGCCGGGGGAGCGGACTCAGCAGGCGCACAGGCAGAACGGGTGCCCCGCCGGGTCCGCGTAGACCCTCCAGGTGCGCGAGCGGTCCTCCGCGTCGAGGACCTTCGCGCCCAGGGCCAGCACGCCCTTCTCCGCCGTGTCGAGGTCCTCGACCGTGAGGTCCAGGTGGAACTGCTGCGGCCGGTCGGGCGCGGGCCAGGACGGTGCCGCGAAGTCGGGCGCCGCCTGGAACGCGAGCGGCCGGCCGCCCGGCACCTCCAGGTCGACCCACGTGCCGTCGTCGCTCGTCACGGTGCCGCCGAGCACCTCCGCATAGAAATCGGCGAGCGCGCGCGGGTCGGGACAGTCCAGGACGACGACACCCAGCGTGGCGAGAGCCATGACATCTCCTCGGTGTGAGGGTTACCCGTAGCGGCGTGCATGAGGTAACCGCGTTACTGCATGCTCCCGCAAACGACAGACCCTAGGCGGCGGGACGGCCCATCGCCCGGTACGTCCAGCCCGCCTTGCGCCACAGCACCGGGTCCAGCGCGTTGCGCCCGTCGAGGATCAGCTGTGTGCCGGCCAGCTCACCGAGCGCCGCCGGGTCCAGCTCGCGGAACTCGCGCCACTCCGTCAGGTGCAGGACCACATCCGCGCCCCGCACGGCCGCCTCTGCGGACTCCGCGTAGCCGAGCGTGGGGAACAGGCGCCGCGCGTTGTCCATGCCCTTCGGGTCGTAGACCGTGACCTGGCCGCCCTGGAGGTGGATCTGCCCGGCCACGTTCAGCGCCGGTGAGTCGCGTACGTCGTCGGAGTCCGGCTTGAACGTGGCGCCGAGCACCGCGACCCGCTTGCCCAGGAACGAACCCCCGCCGAGCGCTTCACGGGTCATCTCGACCATCTGGCCCCGGCGCCGCATGTTGATGGAGTCGATCTCGCGCAGGAACGTCAGGGCCTGGTCCGCGCCCAGCTCACCGGCGCGCGCCATGAACGCCCGGATGTCCTTGGGCAGGCAGCCGCCGCCGAAGCCGATCCCGGCCCGCAGGAACTTGGACCCGATCCGCTCGTCGTAGCCGATCGCCTCCGCGAGCTTCGCGACGTCACCGCCCGCGGCCTCGCAGACCTCGGCCATCGCGTTGATGAAGGAGATCTTCGTCGCCAGGAACGAGTTGGCGGCCGTCTTGACCAGCTCGGCCGTCGGGAAGTCCGTCACCACGAACGGCGAGCCCTGCCCGACCGGCGTCGCGTACACCTCGCGCAGGGTCTTCTCGGCGCGGTCGCTGCGCACACCGACCACGATCCGGTCCGGGTGCAGCGTGTCCTGGACGGCGAAGCCCTCGCGCAGGAACTCCGGGTTCCAGGCGAGCTCGACGTCGCCGCCCGCGGGCGCCAGTTCCAGGATGCGGGCCGCGAGGCGCTCGGCGCTGCCGACGGGCACGGTCGACTTGCCGACGACGAGTGCCGGCTTGCTCAGGTGCCGGGCCAGTGACTCCACCGCGGCGTCGACGTACGACATGTCGCAGGCGTACTCGCCGTGCTTCTGCGGGGTGTTCACGCACACGAAGTGGACGTCACCGAACTCGGCGACCTCGGCCCAGTCCATGGTGAAGCGCAGCCGCCCGGTCGATCCCTCGATCCCGGCGACGTGCTTGCGCAGCAGTTCCTCGAGACCGGGCTCGTACATGGGGACCTCGCCCCGCGTGAGCATCTCGATCTTCTCGGGCACGACATCGAGCCCCAGCACCTCGAAGCCGAGTTCGGCCATGGCAGCGGCGTGCGTGGCGCCGAGGTAGCCGGTGCCGATCACGGTGATCTTCAAGGCCATGAGAGAGCTCCAGAGGTGTACGGCTGCAGTGCGGCCCCGAGCATAGTCGGGCGTGACACGGGCACTCACAGGGCACGTTTCCGCTGTCGCGTAGCTCACGTATCCCTCTCGTGGGCAGACGCATAAAATTTGGGTTACTTAACGGTAATTAGCGTCCTTGGAGCGTGAGACACCTTGGCAGGATCGCCCGAATTCGACCTGTACCGTCCGGCCGAAGAGCACGACATGCTCCGCGCGTCCGTGCGGGCCCTGTGCGAGGCCAAGATCGCGCCGTTCGCCGCGGCGGTGGACGAGGAGGCGCGTTTCCCGCAGGAGGCCCTCGACGCCCTCGTCGCGAACGACCTCCAGGCGGTGCACGTACCGGAGGCCTACGGCGGCGCCGGAGCCGACGCCCTCGCGACCGTCATCGTGATCGAGGAAGTGGCCCGCGTCTGCGCGAGCTCCTCCCTCATCCCGGCCGTGAACAAGCTGGGCTCGCTGCCCGTCATCCTCTCCGGCTCCGAGGAGCTGAAGAAGAAGTACATGACGCCCCTCGCCAAGGGCGACGGCATGTTCTCGTACTGCCTCTCCGAGCCGGACGCGGGCTCGGACGCCGCGGGCATGAAGACGCGCGCGGTCCGCGACGGCGACTCCTGGGTGCTCAACGGCGTGAAGCGCTGGATCACCAACGCCGGCGAGTCCGAGTACTACACGGTGATGGCCGTCACCGACCCGACCAAGCGCTCGAAGGGCATCTCCGCCTTCGTCGTCGAGAAGTCCGACGAGGGCGTCTCCTTCGGCGCCCCGGAGAAGAAGCTCGGCATCAAGGGCTCCCCGACGCGCGAGGTCTACCTCGACAACGTTCGCATCCCCGCCGACCGCATGATCGGCGAGGAGGGCACCGGCTTCGCCACGGCGATGAAGACCCTGGACCACACCCGCGTCACCATCGCGGCCCAGGCCCTCGGCATCGCCCAGGGCGCCCTCGACTACGCCAAGGGCTATGTCAGGGAGCGCAAGCAGTTCGGCAAGCCGATCGCCGACTTCCAGGGCATCCAGTTCATGCTCGCCGACATGGCGATGAAGATCGAGGCGGCCCGCGCGCTGACGTACCAGGCCGCGGCCAAGTCGGAGCGCGGCGACGCGGACCTCACCTTCCAGGGCGCCGCGGCCAAGTGCTTCGCCTCGGACGTCGCCATGGAGGTCACCACGGACGCCGTCCAGCTCCTCGGCGGCTACGGCTACACCCGCGACTACCCGGTCGAGCGCATGATGCGCGACGCGAAGATCACGCAGATCTATGAAGGCACGAACCAGGTCCAGCGGATCGTGATGGCCAGGAACCTGCCGTAACAAGGGTTTCGCTGCGCAGGAGATCCTGGGCCGGTACTGACCTGCACAGACACCACGGCCCCCGGCATGCTGCCGGGGGCCGTTCGGGTCTGGATTCCGGTGTGGCCGGTCAGGGCAGGATCTCGACGTACCCGTCGGTTCCGTGCACGCGGATCCGCTGCCCGTCCCGGATCAGCCGGGTGGCCTGCTCCACGCCCACGACGGCCGGCAGGCCGTACTCCCGGGCGATCACCGCGCCATGGGTCATCAGGCCGCCCACCTCCGTCACCAGGCCCGCGATTCCGACGAACAGCGGCGACCAGCTGGGGTCCGTGAAGGCCGTGACCAGGATGTCGCCCGCTTCGAGATCGGCCTTCGCCATGTCGAGGATGACGCGGGCCCTTCCCTCGATGGTCCCGGCGGAGACCGGCACGCCGATCAGGGCGCCGTCCGGTACGTCGTCGCGCCGGTACGCCCCGGTGACGGCCTCACCGTCCGATGTGAGCACCCGGGGCGGGGTGAGCGCGTGGTACGACCGGAACGCGTCCTTGCGCTCCGTGATGAGCCGGTCATCCACCTGGTTCGAGCGCACGGCGTCGTGGAGTTCCTGGAACGTGAGGTAGAAGATGTCCTCCTTCTCAGGAAGCACGCCCGCCTGCACGAGGCGCTCGGCCTCCTCCAGCAGGGCCTGCTTGTAGACGAAGTAGCGGCTGATGATGCCGTACTTGGGGTACTCCCGGTACCCGATGAAGGTTCTGACCCGGTCGATCATCCGCTTGGTCTCGTCGGCCTTCCGGTCCCCGTCCGGCAGGGCCCGCAAGCGGGTCAGCACGTCCTGTTCCTTCTGCTGCGCCTTCTGCCGCCCCTGCTCGAAGCGCTGCTCCGCGGCGCCCGGCCCGAAGTTCCTGACGTTGTCGAGGATCACGGGCACGAGCGTGGTGGGGCGCTCGCGCCAGCGGGGCCTCGTGATGTCGATCTCGCCGACGCAGCGCATGCCGTACCGGTCGAGGTAGGCCTCGATGGCGTCGCGCGCTTCGGTCCCGCCCGCGACTTTCGCCAGCTCGTCCAGGAAGGCTGTGTCCCCGGCGTTCTCGACGCCCTGGAGGAACGCCACCACCTCCGACCGCGGGCGGATCACGTCCGCGACGTCGAGCAGCTCAAGGCCCATCTCCGACGTGATGTTGTCGGGGGCGGACAGGGTGAGCGTGTCAGCCGCGTTCTTCTCGCCCAGCCACTCCTGCAGCTTGTCGTTGAGCCACCACGTGGCCTCCATCCCCGCCATGATCGCCTGAATGCTCAGCGGATCACTGAGGACCCGCTTGTGCTCCTCGAAGGCCTCCAGCAGGAAGTCGAACAGCGCCGGTCCGGTCTTCGTCCGGACGTCGCGCTCCAGGGCGGCGATGGACACCTGACTGCGCTCGATCAGCTTGGTGACGACGGCCGGATCGGTCTCGATCGGGGCGGGCGCACCGCCGGCCGGCGGCCCGCCGGGGCCCGCGTCCGGGAGCGACGGGACGAAATCGTCGCGGTCGAGGACGGTCTCCAGAGCGTTCCTGATCAGCGGATCGCCCTTCCCCATGGCGTCCAGGAGGCCGGCGCGGCTCGCGGGCGAGGCCAGGCGCCGGGTGACGTCGACGAACAGCCTCCCGCCGGCCTCGTGCATCGGCACCATGGCCGTCAGCTGCCACATGGAGAACCCCAGGGGCTTCATGGGGTCGGTCATCATCTGTCCGTGACCGACGGAGACGTAGACGTGATTCTCCTGGTCGCCGGTCTCGGGGACGGGGAACAGCGTCGTGATCGGCCGGCTCTGAACGATCTGGAAGTCATCGTCGACCAGGCACCATTCGATGTCCTGCGGGCGGCCGAAGTGCGCTTCGATCCGTCGCCCGAGCTGCACGAGCCGCAAGGCC
This sequence comes from Streptomyces sp. NBC_01445, assembly GCF_035918235.1. Classification (NCBI taxonomy): domain Bacteria; kingdom Bacillati; phylum Actinomycetota; class Actinomycetes; order Kitasatosporales; family Streptomycetaceae; genus Streptomyces; species Streptomyces sp. NBC_01445. Next base: position 6,093,286 of record NZ_CP109485.1, read on the forward strand.
TGAGCGTCCGTCAGCGCCGGCTGCTCCTGCCGCTGCGAGTCGACCGCCACTTCCTGCGTACCGCCGGCCGGCAGGGCGTGAACCGCACGCTGTTTGGCGGCGATCGCCTTGGCGACGACTTCGCCGTTTCGCACCTTGAAGACGTCCGGGTTCACCAGGCCGGAGACCAGGGCCTCGCCGAGGCCGAAACCGGCGTCCACGGTGGCGACCTTCCGGTTGCCCGTGACGGGGTCGGCCGTGAACAGGATGCCGGCCGCATGCGGGAAGACCATCTGCTGCACGACCACGGCCATGTGGACCGTACGGTGGTCGATGCCGTTGCGCTGGCGGTAGGTCACGGCCCGCTCGGTGAACAGCGAGGCCCAGCACCGGCTGACGTGCTGGAGGATCGCCGTCGGCCCCATGACGTTCAAATACGTGTCCTGCTGGCCGGCGAAGGAGGCCGTGGGCAGGTCCTCCGCCGTCGCGCTGGACCGGACGGCGTAGGCGGTCTGCTCGCCGGGCTCGCCTCGCCGGCCGAGCGCGCGGGTGATCGCCGCCGCGAGATCGTCCGGGACGGCGATCCCCTCGATGGTCCGGCGGATCTCCGCGCTCTGCGTACGGATCGCCTCCCGGTCGTCCGGGTTCAGACGCGCCAACTGGTCGAGCCGCTCGTCGATCGACGCTTCCGCCATGATCCGCCGGAAGGCGTCCGTCGTCACGCAGAAGCCGGCCGGCACGCGGACGCCTTCGATCCGCGACAGCCCGCCCAGGTGCGCGCCCTTGCCACCGACGACCGCGACCTGCGTCTCGCCGACCTCTTGAAGATCCAACACGTACCGCTCACTCATCGCGTCACCTCCGAGGCGGCCGTGCTCCGTTGTACTGCGGTGGCCGATCGAGTCACCGGGGCCTCTCCCACTCCGTCGAACCTCTTGCCGAGCACCCCGCACCTCCGCGCCGGGCCCCCGCAACTGCAGGCCGCCGATTCTGCGCCATGACCTGGGCCTTGCGGCAAGTCCCCCACTGCGCTATATGTTGAGAGTGGCAAGGAGAGGGCTCTCCTTGCCTTTGTTTTTTGCCGTCCGACGGCAGGCGGGACGACTCTCCAGGAGCAGACCGGACACGGATGGGTGGACGAGCACGGCAACGTGATCGGCGCCGAACGACCGCACAGAAACGGGGCAGTTGGCCCGGGCCGGATCTCTGGCCCGGGCCAACTGCCCCGTTTCTTACGTCAGTTGCCCGACACCGTCACCGGTGCGTCGTCCTTGAGCTCGCCCACCAGCTGCTTGACCTTGGTCTTGTCCCAGACGAGGTTGCCGTTGACGGAGCCGGAGACCGGCATGTTCATCGACTTGCCGTCGCCGCCGGTGACGCCCTTCATGGCGAAGAACATCGAGCCGAGGTCCCACAGGCTCATGTCCTTGTCGACGACGAGCGAGTCGAGGCCCGCGCCCATCGTCGGGTAGAGCTTGAACGGGTTCAGGACCGTCGACGGGGTGGCCACCTGGTGGGCCAGCGCCGACAGGAACGCCTGCTGGTTCTTGGTGCGCTGGAGGTCGCTCGCCGCGAACGCGTGGCGCGTACGGACGAAGGCCAGGGCCTGCTGGCCGTTCAGCGTCTGCTTGCCCTTCTGGAAGTCGGCTCCGGACCACTTGTCCTTGAAGCCCTCCTTCAGGTTCATCTCGACGCCACCGACCGCGTCCACGATCTTCGCGAAGCCGCCGAAGCCGATCTCCGCGTAGTGGTCGATGTGCAGCCCGGTGTTGAACTCGACGGTCCGCACGAGCAGTTCGGGGCCGTCCTCCGCGTACGCGGCGTTGAGCTTCACCTGGCGGCCCTGGTTCGGGTAGAGCTTGCCGGAGTCCGAGCCCTTGTAGGACGGGATGGTGACGTTCGAGTCACGCGGCAGGGAGATCATCGTGCTGCCGTTGTCGCCGGTGTGCAGGATCATCATCGTGTCCGTGCGCTTGCCCTCGGCGGACCCGGTGTGCAGCTTCTTCTTCTCCTCGTCGGACATTCCGGCCCGGCTGTCCGTGCCGACGATGAGGTAGTTGGTGCCCTGGCCGGTCTCGGGCCGTTCTATGACCTTGGAGAGGTCGACGTCGCGGTGGAGCTTGGAGTCGGCCCAGAAGTACGTGCCTATGCTCACACCGAGGAACACGACGACGAGGGTGAGGACGGCCCACTTGATGCGCCGACGCCAGTTCGGCCGCGGCCGCGGGGGCGCGTAACCGTCGGCCGGGTCGTTGTCGTTCGGTACGTAGCCGCTGCCGCCGCGGCGCCCGCCGCCACCGCCGTAGACCTGGCCGGTGTTGTAGCCGCTGTCGTACTGGTCCCCGTAGCCCTCGCCGTACGAGGGCTGCGCCGGCACCGTCGGCCGGGGCGGCGCGGAGCGGCGGGAGCCGCCGCCCTGTCCGCGCTGCACGTGCGGCATCGCGCGGGCGCCCTCGGGGCGCGCGCTGGAACTGCCGCGACCGTAACCGCGGTCGCCGCCGCCCTGACTGTCGCCCCAACCCTCTGGCCAATCATTCATGGCCCCAGTGTGCCGTCCGGTGCTGTGTGCCCCACAAGGGTGGGTGGGGAATCGGACCCGGGCTGTTGCAGAGCTGACACAAAGCAACCCGTGTCCTGCCCGGCATAAGGTGGAGGCCATGACAGACCAGGCCCGCGGCACGGAATCCGAAATTCCGGGTAAGCCGACCTCAGCTTCCCGTACGACGTTGTCGCACATCATGACCCATAACGACACCAACCTGCTCGGAACGGTACATGGTGGCGTGATCATGAAACTGGTCGACGACGCGGCGGGCGCCGTGGCAGGCCGGCACTCCGGCGGACCCGCCGTCACCGCCTCCATGGACGAGATGGCCTTCCTGGAGCCGGTGCGCGTGGGCGACCTGGTCCATGTGAAGGCTCAGGTCAACTGGACGGGCCGGACCTCCATGGAGGTCGGGGTCCGGGTCCTCGCCGAGCGCTGGAACGAGTCGACGCCGGCGCAGCAGGTCGGCTCCGCCTACCTCGTGTTCGCCGCGGTCGACGGCGACGGCAAGCCGCGCTCGGTGCCGCCGGTCCTGCCGGAGAGCGAGCGCGACAAGCGGCGCTGCCAGGAGGCCCAGATCCGCCGCCAGCACCGGCTCGCGCGCCGCCGGGCGATCATGGAACTGCGGCAGCAGCGCGCGGCCGACGGCATCGAGGACTGAGCCCTTCGGAGGCGGACCGGCGTCAGCCGCACACCACCTGGTCCCCGGTGACCGCCCCGAACTCGCCCTGGCGCGAGTCCTCGGCCCGCACCGCGCGCACGGCCTCGAAGTCCGGGCCGGCCAGCACCTTCAGTACCGCACCCTGTCCCTTCACTGCCTGCAACTGCGCCCCCGGCAACGCCGTCGCCAGCGCCTTCGCCGACTGGTCCCAGCGCGGGTCGTAGAGGACCACCGTGTGCTGGGCGGTGCGCTGCGCCGCGTTCATCGGCGTACCGCTCGTGCGGAACCCCGTCCCCCGCAGCCCCGCGTCCACCTTCCTGCCGAGCCCCGGCGTCATCGTGCCGTTCTCGACCTGGACGCGGATCTGCTGCGGGGCGACGCCGACGACCGTCTCCTTCTTCTTCGTTTGGTGCACGGCGAGCGGCTTGTCCTCGCGCAGCGCCTTGAACAGCTTCGTGGACTTCGCCGGGTCCCACTTCACCGTCGAGCCGATGCCCTTGACCGGGAAGCTGGCCTGACTGATCGGCACGGTCGTGAACTCCGACGACGACGGCGAGAACCCCCGCATCGCCTGCCCGAGCCCGACCATCTGGTCCGTGCCGAACCCCTTGTCCGCGCGCACGGAACTGAGCAGCGTGTGGACCACATCGCGGAATTTCACCGGGTTCAGGAGCACTCCGGACGACGTGGCCTTCGCGATGAGCGCGGCGAGGAAGCGCTGCTGGCGCTGCATCCGGCCCAGGTCGCCCGCCCCGTCGGTGTGCCGGGCGCGCACGTACTGGAGGGCCTGGCCGCCGTCGAGCGTGTGCGTGCCGACGGCCATGTCGAGCCCGGTGTACGAGTCCTTGAGCGGTTGCGCCGTGCAGATCTCGACGCCGCCGAGCACGTCCACCGTTTTCATGAAGCTGGTGAAGTCGACCTCCATGTAGTGGTCGATCTTCACGCCGGTCATGTGCTCGACGGTGCGCACGGTCAGATGGGGCCCGCCCTCCGCGTACGCCGCGTTGATCTTCACCGGGTGCTGTTGGTGCTGCTCGCCCGTCGTCCGGTCGGTGTGCGCGGGGATCTCGGCGTACGAGTCCCGGGGCAGGCTGACGATGCTCGCGCGGTCCTTGTCGGCGGAGAGGTGCACGATCATGATCGTGTCCGTGCAGTGACAGGGCGCGCCGCCCAGCCGGTACTTCTCCCTCTCCGCCGGGGTGATCTTGTCGCGGCCGTCGGTGCCGACGAGCAGCACATTCATCCCGTGACCGCCGGAGGGTCGGTTCTTCATGTCCTTGAAGGGGTCGATGCGGTTGATGTCCGTGTCGAGCCCGGTGACGACCGCGTGCCCGATCCCGGCGGCCGCGAGCACCGTGACCGAGACCGTCGTCGCCACCCGCATGGCCCACCGCGGCTTCCTCCTCCGTACGGGGGCGGGCACGGGGGGACGATGGCGCTCCTGCCGTGGGGGACGCGGCGGGCGTGCGGGGGAGCGGGTCGGCGGAGTGGGCACGTGGGGACACCTCCGAGAAGGTGGGCGTGGGATCGCGAGCACCGTAGGCCCACACGATCTCCTCCCCGCGGCAGTGACCACGGCGGCGCGCGCCGGTGTCCCCCATTAGCGGTAACGTGACGCCTGATGAACGCGAATTCCGACAAGCAGCTTCCGCCCGTATCGGTGATCATGCCCGTCCTCAACGAGGAGCGGCACCTGCGCGGAGCCGTCGAGGCGATCCTGGCGCAGGAGTACGGCGGCGAGATGGAGGTCGTGGTCGCGCTCGGCCCGTCCTCGGACCGCACGGACGAGATCGCCGCGGAACTCGTCCGCGAGGATCCCAGGGTCCACACCGTGGCGAACCCCACGGGCCGTACGCCCGCGGCGCTGAACGCCGCGATCGAGGCGTCCCGACACCCCATCGTGGTGCGCGTCGACGGGCACGGCATGCTCTCGCCGAACTACATCGCGACGGCCGTCCGCCTCCTTGAGGAGACCGGCGCGCAGAACGTCGGCGGCATCATGCACGCCGAGGGCGAGAACGACTGGGAGAACGCGGTCGCCGCCGCCATGACCTCGAAGATCGGCGTCGGGAACGCGGCCTTCCATACGGGCGGCGAGGCCCAGCAGGCCGAGACCGTGTTCCTGGGTGTCTTCCGGCGCGAGGCGCTGGAGCAGCAGGGCGGCTACAACGTGGAGTTCATCCGCGCCCAGGACTGGGAGCTGAACTTCCGCATCCGCGAGGCCGGCGGCCTGATCTGGTTCTCGCCCGAGCTGAAGGTCTCGTACCGGCCGAGGCCCAGCGTGAAGGCGCTCGCCAAGCAGTACAAGGACTACGGCCGCTGGCGCCATGTCGTCGCCCGCTACCACGAGGGCTCGATCAACCTGCGCTACCTCGCGCCGCCGGCCGCCGTGTGCGCGATCGCCGCGGGTGTCGTCGTGGGCGCGCTCGTGACGCCGTGGGGCTTCGTGATCCCGGGCGGCTACCTGGCGGCCATCGTGGCCGGTTCGGTGCCGGCCGGCAAGGGGCTGCCGCTGAAGGCGCGCCTGCAGATCCCGGTCGCGCTCGCCACGATGCACATGTCCTGGGGCTGGGGCTTCCTGACCAGCCCGCGCTCCCTCGCGAAGAAGGTCATCGCGTCGCGCCGCCCCGCGGTACTCAGCGAGGCGTGAGCCTTACGTCTGCTTTCTCCGGGGCCGAGCCGCTCGGCCCCGGAGCTTTGGCCTGAGTCACCAGGTGAAGTTCTTGTTCACCTTCATGCAGGCCTTCGTGTCCGACCCGTTGAGCGCGAGCGCGGTGTCCGGGGTGGTGTCGTCGTCCTTCGAGGACTTCGGGTAGGTGTTCCCCTCCCGCCAGTCGTCGCCCACGATGAGTGTCACCCCTGAGACGCCGGTCGACTTCTTCACCGAACTCAGCGGAACACCAAGGGACTTGGCGACCCGCTGGGCATCGCCCTCCAGGTCGACGCTCGGGAAGCGGATGACCGTCTTCTCCTCGCTCAGCGACACCGACTGGTCGGCGGACGACTTCGTGAAGCCCTTCGTGACCAGGATCTGAGACACCGTGCTCGCCCGGCCCGACGCCGCGGGCAGCTGCGCCGTCCGCGTGCCGTTCTGCACCTGTACCGCGATCTCGCCGTCGGGCGCCGCCGGGTCGTCCGACTCCTTGGGCGGCGCCTTCTTCTTGTCCTTGCCGTCCAGGGCCACATCCTCGCGCACAAGCCGGAACAGCTTGTCCGCGTCGCCCGGCTTCGGGGCCACGCGCGCGCCCACGTACACGAACGGCATCGTCGTCATCGTGATGCGATCCGGCGCGGGCTTCTTCAGCTCGTTGCTGAGGTCGTAGAGCTTCTTGACCGTGTCGAGGCCCTCGTCGACGCGGAGCGCCTTGGTGGCCTCCTCGGCGAGGGTGCGCAGCTTGCCGGGGTTGGTGATGGTGGCGTTCTCCCGCATCTGGCGCACCATCGAGTTCATGTACATGTGCTGCGCCTTGGTTCGGGCGATGTCGCTGCCGTCCTCGAAGCCGTAGCGCGTACGCAGCCACTGCAGGGCCTGCTTGCCCTTGACCGGGTGCGTGCCCTCCGCCAGCTTCAGGCCCGAGCCGTGGCCCTGGCTGTCCTTGGAGAGGATGTTGGCGTCCACGCAGACCGGTACGCCGCCGATCGCGTCCGCCATGGAGACCACGCCCGCGAAGTCGACCATCATGAAGTGGTCGATGTGGATGCCGGTCAGCAGTTCCCAGGTGGCCACCGTGCAGCCGGGGCCGCCCCGGCCGAGCGACTCGTTCGTCATCCGCCGCCCCACCGTGGCCGGGTACGCGTTGCCCGTCTTCGGGTCGGTGCACTTCGGCAGCTGGAGCAGCGTGTCGCGCGGCATGCTCACCACCGACATGTTGGTGCGGTCCGCGGAGAGGTGGACCAGCATCTGCACGTCCGCGAGCGGTACGCCGCCGAAGGTCTCCTTGGCGCCGCCGAGCTTCTGGTTGGCCTTGGAGTCCCGCGCGTCCGAGCCGATCAGCAGGATGTTCAGCGGGGTCTGGCCCGCCGCGTTCGGCGTCGGCTTCGCCGCCTGGTGCTCGCCGATGTTGAGCTTGTCCGTCTTGATGTTGCTGTTGAGATGCTCGTACCAGAGATAGCCCGCTCCCGCGGTGCCGAGTACCAGTACGGCGAGAGTGATCGAGAACCAGCGCAGTATCCGGTGTTTGCGGCGCCGCGGGCGCGCGCCGCCGCGCCGGTGCCCGCGCGGCCTGCCGCCGTCACCCTGCCCCTGCTTCGGTACCCGCCCCTGTCCGCCGTCCGGCCCCCCGGCCGAGTGCCGACTGTCACGCACACTGCTCTGCCTCATGCCCCACCCCTCCCGCCCCCGGCCTACACGTCGGCCGCCCCGATCCTGTCTGTTAGACAGTCAAGAGGCGGCCGAGGTTGGTCACTTGGCGCACACAGTCTTGTCCGCTGTCGCCTTCTGGATGTCCGCCGGCGCCTTCGCCGGGGCGGCGATGGGTGTCCCGGCCTCCTTGAAGTCGGCTCCGAGGGTCAGGATCATCGCGGGCAGACCCTGGTCGTTCTTCTCGCTCTTGCCGGGCTTCATGGCGGATGAGGGCAGCCCCATGATGTCGGCGAGCTTGCGGGCCTGGTCGGCCTGGTCCGGCGCGTACTCGAGCGTCGTCTTCGGCAGCTTCTTCGGCGCGTTGCCCAGCTGGCTCGACTTGAGGACGCCCTCGTTGTTCTGCAGCCACGTCAGCGTCGCCTGCGCGGCGCCGACGGTCTCGCTGCCGTTGTAGATGTCGACCCGGACCTCGGAGGCGTCGGCGCGGGAGCCCTTGAGCAGCGCGTCCTGCTTCGACTTGGCGGCCTTCTTGTCCTTCGCCACCTCGGTCAGGGACACGTCGTTCTGGAGCATCGCGAACAGCGGGTCCGCCTTGGCCGGGTTGACGACGACCGTCGCGTGGACCTTCTCGGCGGGGTTGTCTATCACGGGCAGCGTGGTGAAGGTGATGTTCTTCGGCGGCACCTTCTTCAGCTCCAGGGCCACGTCCTTGAGCTCGCTGAGGCTTCCGATGCCGCTGTCCACGGTCAGCGCCTTGGTCGCAGCCTCGGCCAGGCCGGACAGCTTGGTCGGGCTGGTGAGGGTGTCACTGGAGCTCATCTTGCGCATCAGCGATCCGAGGAACTGCTGCTGCTGCTGGATGCGGTCCAGGTCGCCCTGGTTGCCGAAGCTGTGCCGGGTGCGCACGAACGCGAGGGCCTGTTCGCCCTGCACGGTGTGCTTGCCCTTGGAGAGTTTCAGATGCGAGTCGGGGTCGTTGACGTCCTTGGCGAGACAGATGTCCACACCGCCGACCGCCGTCGTCAGCGTCTTGACGGCGTTGAAGTCGGCCATCATGAAGTGGTCGGGCTGAACTCCCGTTATGGCCTTGACCGTTGCCATCGTGCAGCCCGCGTCCCGGCCGCTCTGGCCGAGGCTGGTGTTGAAGCGGATGTCGGGCGTTCCGGGGATCGTCTTCTCCACCCCGTCCTCCCTCACCTTGCAGTCCGGGATGTCGGTGATGAGGTCGCGCGGGATGCTCAACGCCGTCGCGTTCGAACGGTCCTTGGCCACGTGCAGCAGGATGTTGGTGTCCGCGTGGCCGACGCTGTTCTTGTCGCCGTAGCCCGCGTTGCCCTTGCCGGTGCGCTTGTCCGTGCCGATCAGCAGGATGTTGAACGCCTCGTCCTTGCTGAAGCCGTTCTTCGCGCCGACGACGTCCTGCTTGTCGATGTTGCCGTCGAGGTGGCGCAGATAGAGATACGCCCCGCCCGCGCCGGCGACCAGGACGAAGGCCATGACGCCGCCCGTCCACAGGAGTGCCTTCTTGCCCTTGGACTTCTTCTTGCTCTTGGACCGGCGCCTGCCGGCCGGCTCCGGCTGCGGGGCCCGCCGCCTGCGCTGGCCGGGCACTTCGCGGCTGTCCTGTTCCTCACGGGACCTGCCGTTCTGCCGGGTCTGCCCGGTCTGTCCCCGTCGCCCGGTGGGGCGTTGGGAAGACCTGCGAGGTGCGGGTACGGCCGACTGCCCAGAGGAAGGGTTCAGTCGCAGTTCGTAATCGCCGGTGTTCGGGTTGAGTACCCACTGGTCTGCGGGGTCGATGTTGTCCGCCCGCCCACGGCCTTGCGCGTCCACGGTTGTCTGCATCCTCCGTCGGGGCCACGCGGCGCCTTGTCCCCCTCAAGAAGGCGCTCGGTCAGTCGGTAAGCAGTGCGCGACCGTCGTTGGCCGGGTGCACCGGATCGCTCACACTATCCGCCCAGTTCAGCGTCAAGCGACGGCCGTGACAAATTGCACTTCCCTACAACTGGGCAATCCGTCCTATTTCTTTGGACGTGATGCGAACCCCTTGGGTATCGCTTTACCCGCAGGCGTCCTGAGCGGCTGTGTTGCCGCGGAACGTGGGGGCCGGGGTGGGCGATGAGCCGGGTGACGAACCGGACGATCCGGACGACATGGAGGGGTCGCCGGGCTTCTGGGCGCTTCGGTCGGCGCCGCCCTTGCCGTCGTCGAATCCGTCGTGCTCGTACGCCCTGTTGTCCCTGCCCGTGGCGTCCGTGCCCGAGCTGTCCGTGCCGGAGCCGTCGGAGGAACTCTGGGTTGTGCTCTCCCGCGGTGTCTTCTTGGCGACCACGACGGGGGCGTCGGTGCGCAGTCGCGTGAAGAGCTGCTCGGCGGCGGGCTGGACGAGCTGGTCGCGGTTGGCGTTGTAGACGTAGCTGCGCCGCGGCACCGTCAGGAATTGGACGCGTTCGGTCGGAATGTCCCGGATGCCGCGTACGAGGTTGTAGAGGCCGCGCAGACTGGCGAGCCCGGGGTCCGTAGTGAGGGACGAGGTCCCCGCGTCGAGCACGGGGTACAGCTTCGTCGGGTTGAGCAGCACCTGGTTGCTCTGCACTTTGTTCACCAGGGCGCCGAGGAACTGCTGCTGGCGGTCCATCCGGTCGGTGTCGCTGCCGTTGCCGAGACTCTTGCGGGCCCGCACGAAGCCGAGCGCCTGCTCGCCGTCGAGGGTCTGTTTTCCCGCGGGCAGCTTGAGGCGCGCGGCGCGGTCGTTCATGGGCTCCTTGAGGCACACCTCGACGCCGTCGACGGCGTCGACCATGTCCTTGAACCCGCTGAAGTCGACGACCATGTGGTGGGTGATGCGGATACCGGTGAGCTTCTCGACCGTACGGATCGTGCAGGCCGAACCGCCTTGCTCGAAGGCGTAGTTGAACATCGAGAACATGGGGCCGGTGCGGGTGCCGCCGTGTGCGCGGCAGCTCGGTACGTCGACCATCAGGTCGCGGGGCAGCGAGACCGCGATGGCGCTTTTGTGGTCGGCGGATATGTGCAGCAGGATCGTCGTGTCCGAGCGCTGGGTGCCCGAGTCGCGGCCGTACTTGCGGTTGTCGGCGCCGGACCGTGAGTCGGAACCGATCAGCAGGATGTTCTGCGCGCCGGCCACGAGCGAGGTGGGCCGCTCCTTCTCGTAGCGGGCGAGCTCGGCGGCCGCGTCGGTGTCCTCGGTGATGTTCCCCTGGAGCTTCTCGTAGACCGCCCAGCCGGCGCCGCCCGCGGCGAGCACCGCCACTCCGACGCCGATCGCCGTGTACCGCAGCCAGCGCTTGTGCCGCCGGGCCGTGCCCGCTCCCGTGGGGGACGAGCCCGCGCCCGGCCCGTGCATGACCGGCCCCGCCGCGTCGTCGTCGCCGGGGTGCTGTGGTTCCGGGGGCGTGCCTGCGGAATCGGTCACGTGAGTCCACCCCTCATGGCGACGACGGTGCGCAGGTGCGCCCCTTCGACCATGGCCCGGCGCGGCGCCCGGGGCCCGGCGGCCCAGGGGTGGACAGGGCCGAACGGGTGACGCCGGCGGCCCGGGTGTCTCAGCGCGCGGTTGCCGAGACCCGCTCGTTCTCGACCCGCTTGGCCAGGGAATCCTCGTCCAGGCCGTCGAGGTGGCGGCACAGGACGACGGAACCGCCGGTGGCGAGTGGCGCGTAAAGACCCGCGCTCAGACCGCGCCAGGTGTCGTACGGGAGTCCGGACAGCAGGCGCGAGCCGGGGCCCGTCAGGCCGAGGTCCGTGGCGTCGGCCCGCGCTTTCTCGACGACCTCGGCGCCGGTGAGCTCGGCCCCCGCGACGACGAGCGCGGGCTCCTCCGGGTCCACGGGTACGAACGGGGCGAAGCGGTCGCCCTGCCCCGGTACCTCGACCGCGTAGTCGACGAAGCCCTCCGGCGGCTGCGGGAAGCGACCGCCCAGGGGACGCAGCGCGAGCGCCACCCGTTCCCCGGAGCAGGCGCGCGCCTCGTCCAGGGAGTCGGGGCCGCTGACGACGATGTCGGCGGCGGCCGGGTCACCGCCGACATCGGCGACGACTCCGACGGACGCGCACGCGAGCAGCCAGACAGCGCTCTGCCAGTGCGCGGGCAGCAGCAGCGCGAGGCGGTCGCCGGGCTGCGCGGCGAGGTCGCCCTGGAGGAGATTGGCGGTCTTGGCCACCCAGTTGGCGAAGGTGGCCACGGACAGTTCGACACGTTCGCCCGTGGCGTCGTCGTAGAAAGTCACCAGTGGGCGTCCTGGATCGGCGGCGAGCGCGGATCGCAGCAGGTCGGCGGGGGTGCGGTCGGTGGCGTTCACGGGCGCAAGGGTACGCGGGGCGCGCGACGGTGTGGGGCCGACCGGGGGAACCACGCCGTCGTGTCGGCCCGATGAGCCGTCAATTCCCCTGCCCACCAATGACACTTCCCGATGGACAGATATGCACCCCTATGTCCACGATCGTTGGCATGCGTGGATTCCTCATTTCCTCGATCGGCGTCGCGTCCGCGGCAGCCCTCACCCTTCCGCTCGCCCTGTCCTCCGGAGTCGGGGCAGCCACGACCCCTTCGGCCGGCAGAGCCCTGACCGCCGAAGCCGTATCCGGCAGCACCCAGTCGCTCCCCCTGACCGTCCTGCCCCGCGACCGCGGCCTGCGCGCCCCAGGTGAACAGGGCCTGACCCAGCGCGATGTGCACCCCTTCTCGCTCGTCGGCGTCGTCTGGAAAGACCCGGCCCTGGCGCTGGAGGGCAGCGTCCAGGTGCGTACGCGCGCCATGGGCACCGCCCGCTGGTCCGGCTGGCAGGACGTCGAGACCCACAACAGCGACCATGCCCCCGACCCCGGCACGGCCGAGCACGACTCGGGCCGGCTGCGCGGAGCCACCGCCCCGCTGTGGGTCGGCGCGTCCGACGGCGTCGAGGTGCGCGTGCGCCCCCAGGCGGCCCCGGCGCACCGGACCGCCGGATCCTCCGCGAACTCCGCCGCTCAGGCCCCTCTGCCCAAGGGCCTGCGCCTCGACCTGGTCGACCCCGGAGAGGAGCCCCCGCCCGCCGGCGAGCCCGCGCCCGGCGATGAGCCCGTGCCCGGCGGCGCCCCCGCCGAAGCCGCCGGCTCCGGCGTGCTGACCGCCGAGTCCGCCGCCTCCTCCGCCGTCAACGCCGACCTGGCCCCCCTAGGCGCCGACGCCATCCCCGCCCTCACCAAGAAGGAGACCGAGAACGAGCTCATCGAGGCCGGCGGCGGTGAGGCCGACGCGAAGGTCAGCCCCTACATCGGCCCGCGCCCGCGCATCGTCACGCGCAAGGGCTGGGGCGCCGACGAGAAGCTGCGCGAGCGCGCCTTCGGCTACACCTCGAAGGTCAAGGCGACCTTCGTGCACCACAGCGCCACGGGCAACAACTACAAGTGCTCGCAAGCCCCTTCAGTCATCCGCGGTATCTACCGCTACCACGTGAAGAGCATGGGCTGGCGCGACATCGGCTACAACTTCCTCGTCGACAAGTGCGGCAACATCTACGAGGGCCGCGCCGGCGGTGTGGCGAAGCCGGTCATGGGCGCCCACACCCTCGGGTTCAACTCGAACAGCATGGGAGTCGCGGTCCTCGGCACCTTCGGCTCCTCGAAGCCGCCGGCCGCCGCGGTGGACGCCCTCGCCCGCCTGACGGCCTGGAAGCTTGGCCTCTACGGGGTGAATCCGAGCGGTAAGACATATCTCACGTCAGCCGGTGGCAATCTGTACCCCAAGGGAAAGAGCGTACGACTGAACGCGATTTCGGGGCACCGGGACGGCTTCGCGACCGAGTGCCCGGGGCGCCGCCTCTACGACAAGCTCGGCACCGCCCGGTCCACATCGGCCAGTCTCCAGGGCCGCTGACGCCCGGCCGCACCGCACAGTCTGCATACACTGGCCGGCCGAAAGGCAGTTCGACCGGCCCCAGCAGGAAGCAGAGACGACAGGTGACAGAAGCGATCCTCCTGGTCGGCGGCAAGGGCACCCGACTGCGACCGCTCACCGTGAACACACCCAAGCCGATGGTCCCGGCGGCGGGCGTCCCGTTCCTCACCCACCAGCTGGCCCGGGCGAGAGCGGCGGGCGTCGAGCACATCGTGCTCGCCACCTCGTACCTCGCCGAAGTCTTCGAGCCGTACTTCGGCGACGGCTCACGCCTCGGACTGCATCTGGAGTACGTCACCGAGGAGGAGCCCCTCGGCACCGGCGGCGCGATCCGCAACGTCGCGTCGCGGCTCCACTCGGGACCCGCCGATCCGGTCCTGATCTTCAACGGGGACATCCTCACCGGCCTCGACATCCGCGCCCTGGTGGACGAGCACGAGACCACCGGCGCGGACGTCTCCCTGCATCTGTCCCGGGTCGAGGACCCGCGGGCGTTCGGCCTGGTCCCCACGGACGCGACGGGCCGGGTCCAGGCGTTCCTGGAGAAGCCCCAGACGCCCGAGGAGATCGTCACCGACCAGATCAACGCGGGCGCCTACGTGTTCCGCCGCTCGGTCATCGACACGATCCCCACGGGCCGTCCCGTCTCGGTGGAACGCGAGACGTTCCCCGACCTGCTGGCGTCCGGCGCCCACCTGCAGGGCATGGTCGACTCCACGTACTGGCTGGACCTGGGCACCCCCCAGGCCTTCGTGCGCGGCTCCGCCGACCTCGTCCTCGGCCGCGCGCCGTCCCCGGCCGTCCCCGGCCGGCGCGGCGACAGCCTCACGCTGCCCACCGCCTCGGTCGCCCCCGGCGCGAAGCTCACGGACGGCACGGTCGTCTGCGAGAACGCGACGGTCGGCGAGGGCGCCCGCATCTCGGGCAGCGCGGTCCTCGCCGGCGCGACGGTCGAGGCGGGCGCGGTCGTCACCGACTCCCTGATCGGCCGCGGCGCCCACGTGGGCGCCCGCACGGTCCTGACGGGCGCGGTGATCGGCGACGGCGCGACGGTCGGCCCGGACAACGAACTCCAGTCGGGCGTACGGGTGTGGTGCGACGCCCGGATCCCGGCGGCGGCGGTGCGCTTCTCCTCGGACCAGTAGGGGTCCCTCGGACCAGTAGGGGTCGTCTCCTCGGACCAGTAGGGGCCGGCGAGGCCGACCCCCTACGCTGCAAGGAGCACCCCACCACTCGACGAGGACCCCTTGGCCGGCCGATACGCCCCCCGTCCCACGCGCACCACGGTGCGCGGCGGCGAGGCCGTCGTGCCCAAGGCCGTCCTGCCGCGCCCGGCGACCGCGGCGCAGACCCGCCGCTGGACGCCCAAGGGCGCGTTCGACCTGGGCCTGACCCTGGGACCGCTGCGCCGGGGGCCCGCCGACCCCGCCTTCCGCGTCACACCGGACGGCTCTGTCTGGCGGGCCACCCGCACGCCCGAGGGCCCCGGCACGCTGCGCGTGGCTCTGCGCGGCACAGTCGCCGAAGCGGAGGCATGGGGCCCGGGCGCAACCTGGCTGCTTGCCCAACTCCCGCAACTTCTCGGTGAGTCGGACGAGCCCGAGGCGTTCGAGCCGCGCCACCGGCTGGTCGCCCACGCCCACCACTACCGGCCTGGTCTGCGCCTGCTGCGTACGGGTCTGGTCATGGAATCGCTGATCCCGTCGATCCTGGAACAGAAGATCACGACGGAGGAGGCGTACCGCGCCTGGCGGATCCTGCTGCGCACGTACGGCACCCCGGCACCCGGCCCCACCGCCGGGCTCGGCCTCCACGTCATGCCGGAACCCCGTACCTGGTCGCTCATCCCGTCCTGGGAGTGGCACCGCGCGGGCGTGGACAACAAGCGGGCCTCGACCATCCTGCGCGCCGTGAAGGTGGCCCGCCGCATGGAGGAGGCCGCGGCGATGACCCCGGCCGACGCCCGCGCCCGCCTCGAACTGATCCCCGGCATCGGCCCCTGGACCTCCGCCGAGACGGTCCAGCGCAGCAACGGCGCCGCCGACGCCGTGACGACCGGCGACGTCCATCTGCCGGGCATCGTCGGCTACGCGCTCGCCGGCAACCGCGACGCGGACGACGCGGAGATGCTGCGGCTCCTCGCCCCGTACGAGGAGCAGGGCCAGCGCCACCGCGCGGCCCGCCTCATCCTCCTCAGTGGCCGCACACCCCCGCGCAGACAGCCGAAGATGCGCCGCACGAACATCGCCGACTGGTAGGTCCTCCAGGGCCTGTCTTCTTCACCTTCCCGCCTGCCCCGCGCCCCCTCCGTGCGGACGACGGGAATGTGAAGGAGGGCTCTAGCGCACGACCACGAAGTCACCGGCGTCGCGCGCCGGGCGCTCCGCAGGTGCGACGGCCGCGTGCCCCACGGCCACGGCGCCCATCGGGTCCCACTCCTGCGGAAGGCCGAGCACCTCGCGTACGACATCGCGGCAGAACATCGTCGACGACACCCACGCGGAGCCGAGCCGCTCACCGGCGAGCGCGACCAGGAAGTTCTGCACGCCCGCGCCGGCCGCGACCACGAACATCTCCCGCTCGGCGGCGTCCCGGCGCGCGTGCCCGTACGTGTGCGACCCGTCCATCACCATGCACGGCACGACCAGATACGGCGCCTGGCGCAGCACGTCACCGCGGCGCACGCGCTTGGCGACGGACTCCTCGCTCTTGCCGTCGCGCCGCAGATCCTCGATCCACGCGTCCCGCATCGCGTCGAGCAGCCGTACGCGCGACTCCTCGGACTCCAGGAGCACGAACCGCCACGGCGTCGTGTGGTGCGGGGCGGGCGCCGTCACGGCCGCGGCGACCGCGCGCCGCACGGCTCCCGGGTCGACCGGCTCGTCCGTGAAGGCCCGCACCGTACGCCGCTGGGTCACGGCCTCCCGTACGGCCTCGGACGTGCCGAGCCGGAACATGTCGTCCCGCGCTACGCGCACCAGCTCGCGCGCGCCGGTGCCCTCGCCCACCACGTGCGCGAGCCCGCGCACGACGGCGACGGGCAGCCCGGCCGCCTTGCCCTTGACCAGGTCCCCGGCGGCGGCCAGCTCGTCCGCCGTGGCGACGACCGTGGCGCTGAGGGGATTGCCGTACGCGTCCGTGCCGCCGCGCAGGTCGTCGAGGACGTGCACGCCCGCGGCGCCGATGGCGACATCGGTCAGGCCGTTGCGCCAGGGGCGGCCGAAGGTGTCCGTCACGACGACCCCGACGTCCACGCCGAGTGTGTCCCGCAGCCCGTCCCGGATCGCCGCGGCCGACGCGTCGGGGTCCTGGGGCAGCAGCAGCACCGTGCCCGCGGGCGTGTTCGACGCGTCGACGCCGGCCGCGGCCATGACCAGGCCCAGCTTGTTCTCGACGATGCGCAGGGGGCCGCGGCGCGCGACGACCCGTACGGTCTCGGCGTCTATGGCCGCCTCGCGGTCGGTGGCCTCGACGATCCGGCCCTCGGCCTTGCTGACGATCTTCGAGGTGACCAGTAGTACGTCCCCGTCGACGAGGCCGGGCTCGGCGGTGGCGATCAGCTTGGCGAGGTCGTCGCCCTCGCGGACCTCGGGGATGCCGGGGAGCGCCCAGGCACGGAAGGAGGGAGCGGAGGGAGTGTCACTCACGCGCGGACCTCCTCCGCGAGCGTGAGCGCCTCACGCGCCATCTGCGTCGTCGCGTCCAGGTCGGACATCATCAGCGGCACCGCGCGGCAGCGGATGCCCGCCGACTCGACGCGCTCCACCGTGCCGGCGTCCACCGTGTCGACGAGCCATCCGTCGAGCAGCCCCGACCCGTAGTGCTCGGCGACCGCGGCGGCCGTCGAGTCGACACCCACGGCGGCGAGGACCTTGTCGGCCATGCCGCGCACGGGCGCGTCCCCGACGATGGGCGACAGGCCGACAACGGGCACACCGGCTTCGGCGATGGCCTCGCGGATGCCCGGCACGGCGAGGATGGTCCCGACGCTGACGACGGGGTTGGACGGCGGGAAGAGGATGACGTCCGCCTCGGCGATGGCCTCCAGGACACCCGGCGCGGGCTTGGCCTGCTCGGCGCCGACGGGCACCACGGCGTGCGCGTCCACAGAGGCCCGCAGCTTCACCCAGTACTCCTGGAAGTGCACGGCCCTGCGCTCCCCGTCGAGGGTCACCGCCACATGCGTCTCGACGCGGTCGTCGGACATCGGGATGAGCCGCACGCCGGGCTTCCAGCGCTCGCACAGCGCCTCGGTGACCGCGCTGAGCGGATAGCCGGCGCCCAGCATCTGCGTACGGACGATGTGGGTCGCGAAGTCCCGGTCGCCGAGACCGAACCACTCGGGCCCCACCCCGTAGGCGGCCAGCTCCTCCTTGACCAGATACGTCTCGTCCGTACGTCCCCAGCCCTGCTCCTCGTTGATGCCACCGCCGAGCGTGTACATCACCGTGTCGAGGTCCGGACAGACCTTCAGGCCGAAGAGATGGATGTCGTCCCCGGTGTTGCCGATGACCGTGATGACCGCGTCGTCCGGCGCCGCCTGCTTGAGACCGCGAAGGAACCGGGCACCACCGATGCCGCCTGCCAGAACCACAATGCGCATGTGCCCAGCATCGCAGGCGGGTACGACACTTCGTCAGGCGGTCACGGCATCCTGCATGGCGTCGCTGACGCAGCGGGGGGCGTGCATGGGCATCTCGGTGAGCCCGGGGTAGTACACATGGAGGCTGACTGCGGGCTCCAGCGCGTCGTTGACGACCTCGTGGACGTATCCGGGAGCGAAGACGCGCTGTGCGCCGGGCGCGAGGGTGCGGGCGCCGCGCTCCGAACGCTCCGTCAGCTCACCCTGGAGGACGGTCAGTATGCCGGAGGAGCGGCCGTGGTCGTGCAGTCCGCTGCCCTGCCCGGGCACCCAGGACAGCAGCCAGACCTCGTAGCCGGGGCCGGTCTGGAGCCGGTGGTACCAGCGGCTGGTGGCGTCGTACTCGACGAGGTGTTCCCACCGGCCGCGGTCGGCGGCGATGGTGCGGGCCAGGCCGGCGAACTCGGCGACGGTGGCCGGGTGCTCGCGCGCGGGCTGGAGCAGGTGGGGTACTTCGAGGATGTCGCCGGCGATCTGCAGGTCGCTGTCACTGTTCATGGGTACGGGGGCTCCTCGGCGGAGTGCGGAGTGCGGGGTGCGGTGTGCGGTGTGCTGGGGGTGTCGCTGGACGGCGCCCGGCACGGATGAACTGCCGGGGGAGTGGAGCGCGGTGGAGCGAGGAGATTCAGCCGGAGCGCGGTGGGCTCAACAGCTGGGACAGCAACAGCAACAGCGCGCGTGGGCAGCACCGAGGGACCCGGGTCGGGTCACGGAAAGCGCCAAGTTCGCGAGCATGCCCACCAGGACACCGGTTCATTCCTCCTCTGTCAACTAGGTGTCCGGATTGTGGGATATGTTTCACCTCATCCGGTTGTCGTGCCAGGCGAAAGGTTTGTTCAGCTTCCGGCCGGGACACATGGCGCATCAACCGGGCGCACAAACGCCGTCGCGCTCCCGTGATCCGAATGTGATCCGGAACGCTCCGGCGCCGCTCCCGGAACGGGATCAACGCTCCAGGCGTCCTCCCTTGCAGAGGCCCGCGCGAGGTCTGCCGGAGCTCTCGGGGGAGCGACGACCGGGATGGGCCTCTGGCAAGTGTCAAGGTATATGCCGATTTGAACACTTTCCGCATACCCTTGGTTCCGCAGAGTGAATAAGGGACCCAATAGCAGATCTCGGCTTGACTGGCCCGGATCGGCACACTTGTAATTTCACTCGTGTCGTTCAGCCGAAAACGGTAGCGGCAGCATCACGGGGACGCACAGACGGACGAGGGGCGCACTATGACCGAGTCGTTTCAGCAACTGCTGGTCGAGGACGCGGAAGAGGAACTCGGCTGGCAGGAGCGCGCGCTGTGCGCCCAGACCGACCCCGAGTCGTTCTTCCCGGAGAAGGGCGGCTCCACCCGGGAGGCCAAGAAGGTCTGCCTCGCCTGCGAGGTCAGGTCCGAGTGCCTCGAGTACGCACTGGCCAACGACGAGCGGTTCGGCATCTGGGGCGGCCTCTCCGAGCGGGAGCGGCGCCGCCTGAAGAAGGCCGCTGTCTGAGCCGCTGTCAGAGCAGCTGTCTGAAACGACGAGAACGACAGGCCTCGGCAAGGACCGCAGCAGGATCCACTGAGCACCGCCCCAAGGACCGCAATAAGGACGCCGTCCGAAGACTCTTTTCCGCGTAGCGATCGGCCCGTCGCCCTGGGTTGTCCACAGGGGGCGGGCCGCCGTTGTTGTCAGCCGTTAGTGTGGGGCCCCGTCCGAGACGACCCAGCGCCCCCGCAGGGCACGGGCGTCCACCGCAGTCCAACGAACCGGGGCCCGTACCTCGATGTCCGTGCACAGCCATTCGGCAGGCCAATTCGACACTGCCGCAGCCGCGTTCAACCCGGGGCACGCCGCAGGTCCAGACCCGACCCGGCCACCCGAGTTCCCCAGACATGTCGTCACCGCCGTGCTCGTCTCCCACGACGGAGCGCGCTGGCTGCCCGACGTCCTGTCAGGGTTGCTCGGCCAGGAGCGCCCCGTACAGAACGCCGTAGCCGCCGACACCGGCAGCGCGGACGCCTCCGCCACGCTGATCGCCGACGCGATCGGTGACGAGCGCGTTCTCCACCTGGCGCGGCGCACCGGCTTCGGCCAGGCCGTCGACGAAGCGGCGCGTACCGCGGGAGTGCTGACTCCCGAGGAGCTGCCGTACCTCAAGCGCCCCAGCGGCTGGGACCCCGTCAGCCGCACCTGGCGCGACGACGCCTACGACATGCCGGAGCTCCCGCACGGCGAGCCCGAGCAGTGGCTGTGGCTCCTGCACGACGACTGCGCGCCCGAGCCCGACGCGCTCGCCGAACTCCTGCGCGTCGTCGAGAACGAGCGCGAGATCGGCAACGAGGTCGCCGTCGTCGGACCCAAGCTCCTCGGCTGGTACGACCGCAGGCAGCTCCTCGAGGTCGGCGTCTCCATCGCCAACTCGGGGCGCCGTTGGACCGGCCTCGACCGCCGCGAGCAGGACCAGGGGCAGCACGACCACGTGCGGCCCGTCCTGTCCGTGTCCACCGCGGGCATGCTGATCCGGCGCGATGTCTTCGAGCAGCTCGGCGGGTTCGACCGCAGGCTGCCCCTGATGCGCGACGACGTCGACCTGTGCTGGCGCGCGCAGGCCGCCGGCCACCGCGTCGTCATCGCCCCCGACGCCGTCGTCCGGCACGCCGAGGCCTCCTCGCGCGAGCGCCGCACCGTCGACTGCGTGGGCCGCACGGCGACGTCACCGCACAAGGTCGACAAGGCCGGCGCCGTCTACACCCTGCTCGTCAACGCCAGTACGGCCGTGCTGCCCTGGGTGCTCCTGCGCCTCGTCATCGGCACGCTGGCGCGCACGCTCGCGTACCTCGTCGGCAAGGTTCCCGGCCAGGCGCTCGACGAGATCACCGGACTCCTCGGCACCCTGCTGCGGCCCGAGCGGATCCTCGCGGCCCGCCGCAGGCGCGGCAGGGGAGTGGTCGACGCCAAGGAGCTGCGGCCGCTCTTCCCGCCGCCGGGCGCCACGGTCCGGCTCACCGTCGAGCAGGTCGCGGGCAGCGTCTTCGGCGCGTCCGACCCCGAGATCAACGCCGCGGGACGGCACGGCAGCGCCGTCGAGTCCGGCCCCGGCGGCGACGACGCGGACTTCCTGGAGATCGAGCAGTTCGCCCGCCTCAAGCGCATCGCCCGCAAGCCGGGACCGGTGCTCTTCGTAGTGCTGCTGTTCGTCTCGCTCATCGCCTGCCGCGCGCTGCTCGGCGGCGGGGCGCTCGCGGGCGGCGCGCTGCTGCCCGCCCCGGGTGACGCGTCCGCCCTGTGGTCGCGCTATCTCGACGGCTGGCACCCGGCCGGCACGGGCGGCACGCAGTCCGCGCCGCCGTACCTGGCGGTCGTCGCCGCGTTCTCCACGCTCCTGTTCGGCTCGACCGGACTCGCCGTCACCGTGCTCCTCGTCTGCTCGGTGCCGCTCGCCGGCTTCACCGCCTACTTCGCCTCACGCCCCCTGGTCACCTCGCGCCTGCTGCGGGCGTGGGCCTCGGTCGCCTACGCCTTCCTGCCCGCCGCCACCGGCGCGCTCGCCGGCGGCCGGATCGGCACCGCGGTCCTCGCGATCCTGCTGCCGCTCATCGCGCGCGCGGGGTTGTCCGCCAGCGGCTTGATGAACCACGCGGGGGCGCGCGGCAGCTGGCGCGCAACCTGGGCGTACGCCCTCCTGCTGACTGTCACGACGGCCTTCACGCCCATCGTGTGGCCGATCGCGCTCGTCCTCGGCATCGCGCTCCTCGCGGTCCGCCGCGGCGACATCACCGCGTACGGGCTCCGCTTCCTGGCCGCGCTCGGCACCCCGCTCCTGATGCTCGCGCCGTGGTCCCTGACGCTGCTGCCGTTCGGCTTCTTCAAGGAGGCCGGCCTCCCGTACGGCAAGGGGTCGGCGTCCGCGCTCGGACTGCTCGGCGCCTCGCCCGGCGGCTCCGGCACCCTCGGTGGACTGCTGCTCATCGGCATCGTCCTCGCCGGGCTCGCCGCGCTCCTGCGCACCGAGCGCCGCCCCGCGGTCCTCACCGCCTGGGCGATCGCCCTGGTGGCCCTGGTCTTCGCGGCCCTGTCGAACAGCTCGGCCTGGGCCGGA
The DNA here is from genome assembly GCF_035918235.1 of Streptomyces sp. NBC_01445. Lineage (NCBI taxonomy): Bacteria > Bacillati > Actinomycetota > Actinomycetes > Kitasatosporales > Streptomycetaceae > Streptomyces > Streptomyces sp. NBC_01445. The sequence goes on from NZ_CP109485.1 coordinate 6,115,392, forward strand.
CCCGCGACCCTCGTCTACGGCATCGCCCTCCTCGCCGCCGCCGTGCTCGGCGCCGAGGGGGCACGCTCGCGCGTGGCCGAGCAGAGCTTCGGCTGGCGGCAGCCGGTGGCGGCCCTCATCGCGTTCGCCGCGGTGGCCGGACCGCTGCTCGCCGCGGCGGGCTGGATGATCCGCGGGGCCGACGGCCCCCTGGAGCGCCGCGACCCCACCCAGGTGCCCGCGTTCGTCGCCGAGGAGAGCGACACCCAGGACCAGGCCCGCACCCTCGTCATGGACAGCGACTCGGCCGCCAGGGTGTCGTACACGCTGGTCCGCGGCGCCGGCGCGCGCCTCGGTGACGGCGAACTGACCGAGGCGGGCGGCAGCAACAAGAAGCTCGACAAGGTCGTCGCCAACCTCGTCGCCGGCTCCGGCGCCGACCAGGCCGACCAGCTCGGCGGCTTCGCCGTGCGCTACGTCCTCGTACGCGCGGGCGCGCCCCGGCAGATGACCCGCGTCCTCGACTCCACGCCCGGCCTGTCCCGGCTCAGCCAGCAGGACGGCACCGCCCTGTGGCGCGTGGACCGGCAGGTCTCGCGCGCCGCGATCGTGTCCGGGTCCGACGAGCCGCAGCCCGTCGCCGCGGGCCCCGTGGAACTGCACACGAAGATCCCCGAGGGCAAGGCCGGCCGCGTCCTGCGCATCGCCGACACGGCCGACGAGGGCTGGACGGCGACACTGGACGGCGCGCCCCTGACGAAGACGACCGTCGACGGCTGGGCGCAGGGCTTCGAACTGCCCGCCACGGGCGGCCGCCTGGATGTCACCTTCGACGCGCCGATCTCGCACGCGGCCTGGCTGTGGGCGCAGGGCGCGCTCGCTCTCGTCCTCGTGGTGCTGGCCCTGCCGGGCCGGCGCAGGGACGTGGACGACGACCTTCCCGAGGAGCCCGTCGTGCCCGCGCAGGCCGTCGAGGGCGAGGGCCGCAGGGCCCGCCGCCTGCGCGCCCAGGCGGAGGCCGAACAGGCCGCGGCCGAGGGCACGGACGGCGCGGCACCGCCGGCCCCTTCGGAGGAGGAGCTCGCCGCGGCCGGTGTGCCGCAGCAGCCGTCGTACGGCGAGTGGGACTCCCCTGCGTACGCGCCCGCCGACTACGGCCAGTACGCCGAAGGCGACCAGCAGCAGTACCAGGGCGGCCCCTACCAGGGCACGTACGACCAGACCCAGCAGGCGGACCCCTATCAGGCCGACCCGTACCAGGCCGGCCCGTACGACCCGTACGCCTACGGGGGCACGTACGACGCCCAGCAGCAGTACGGGCAGCAGGCCTACGACCCGTACGAGCAGCCGCAGCCGCCGCACGGCACCGACAGTGAGCGCCCCGACGGGAGCCAGCAGTGAACCGCACCACCCTGTCCCTGATCGCCGCGGCCGGGGCCCTCGCCGCCGTCACCGGCTTCGCGGCGGCCACCGCGCCCGGCAGCGGCGACGGCGACTCCGCGAAGGCGGCCGCCCGGCTGCCGGTGGAGCGCTCCAGCCTGCTGTGCCCCGCGCCGAGCTCGTCGGACCTCGCCGAGACCGCGTACACGTCGTACACACCCGCCTCGAAGGAGTCCGGGAGTTCCGGCAAGGCCGCCCTGTCACCCGCCACGCGCGAGCTGACGGACAGTGCCGGGAGCGGCAAGGACAAGGGCAAGGCCGACAAGCCCGTGCTGTCCCCGCAGAAGCCGGGCAAGCCCGTCGCGGGTGAGTCGTCGGGCGCCGAGTCGCCCGCGCTCGTGGGCAGCGCCGACGGGAATCTCGCGCCCGGCTGGACCGTGCAGCAGACGACGGAGGTGGCCGCCGGCACCGGCCGCGGCCTCCTAGGGGTGAACTGCTCGGCGCCCGACACCGACTTCTGGTTCCCGGGCGCCTCCACCGCCAAGGAGCGCAGCGACTACATCCACCTCACGAACCCGGACGACTCGGCCGCCGTCGTCGACGTCCAGCTGTACGGCGCGAACGGCGCCATCAAGTCCGATGTGGGCGAGGGAATCCAGGTCCAGCCGCATTCCAGCGTGCCGGTCCTGCTGTCCACCCTCACCGACAAGCCGCAGACGAACGTCACGCTCCATGTGACGGCCCGCAGCGGCCGGGTCGCCGCCGTCGTTCTCGCCGCGGACGACAAGCTCGGCGGCGACTGGCTGCCGGCGTCCGCGGACCCCGCGGACACGGTCGTGCTGCCCGGCATCCCGAAGGACGCCACGAGCGTGCGCCTGGTCGCCTTCGCCCCCGGCGACAACGACGCGGACCTGAAGGTCCAGCTGGCCTCCCCGACCGGCCGCATCAGCCCGGCCGGGCACGAGAGCCTGCACGTGAAGTCGGGGATGACGGCCGCCGTCGACCTCGGCGACGTCACGCGCGGCGAGGCCGGCTCCCTGATCCTGACCCCCACGGGCGACTCGGCCCCGGTCGTGGCCGCCCTGCGCGTCGTGCGCGGCAAGGGCGAGGATCAGGAGTCGGCGTTCATCCCGGCGACCCGGCCCGTCGGCGCCCGGGCGACCGTCGCCGACAACCGCGCGAAGGGCTCGACGCTGTCGCTGACGGCCCCGGGCGCGGCGGGCACGGTCAAGGTGACGGCGTCGGCGGGCACCGAGGGCGGGACCCCGGTCTCGAAGACGTACACGGTGAAGGGCGGTACGACGACGTCCGTGCAGCCGCCGGTCCCGGCCGGGCTCAAGGGGTCGTACGCGCTGACGGTGGAGCAGGTATCGGGCGGGGAGGTCTACGGCTCGCGGATGCTGGACGTGCCCGACAGGGACGTCCCGGGAGTCCCGATGTTCACGGTCCAGACGCTCCCGGACGACCGGGGGATGGTCTCGGTGCCGCACGCGGACCAGGACCTGTCGGTACTGCAGAAGTGACCGAGGAGTGGCCCGGTCCGCCGGGTCACTCCTCGTCGCCGTAGCGCGGATCCACCGTCTCCGGGGACAGGCCGAGGAGCTCGGCGACCTGCTCGACCACGACCTCGTGCACCAGGGCCGCGCGCTCGTCGCGGCCCTTGGTGCGGATCTCGACCGGGCGGCGGTAGACGACCACGCGCGCGGGGCGTCCCTCGCGGGCCGCGATCGTGCCGCCCAGGGGCACCGCCTCGTCGCTCCAGCCCTCGCCGGCCGGGCCGACCGCGGGCACTTCGAGGATCAGGAAATCGATGTCGGCGAGCTGCGGGAAGCGTCGCTCGAGCCGCTCCACGGAGTCCTGCACCAGATCGGCGAACCCCTCGGCCCGGCTCGCGGAGAGCGGCACCTGAGGAGGGGCGACGGGCCCGCGCATGCCCCTGCCGTGCCGGTCGCGGCGGCGGGGAGGCTTCGGCTCTGCGGCAGGGGGCGGTACGGGGTTCTCCATCACTGACGCAGCGTAGACCTCCCGCCGATGCACCTGCCCGCGCCGGCCCGTACGGAACCGGCATGTCGCTTCCTGACCGATCAAGCCAAACTTGGGCGCGATTCCGCGTCCCTCCCGGACCGGTGGCCTCGCGGCTCCTGTCAGTATTTGCCCCGAGTGGTGACCGCGTTCACCACGGACGCGGGGCGCACCACTCCCGGTCCGCGCAGGTCAGCGGCGCGCTCCCGGAGCCCGGTGTGCGCCGCTGCGCACCACGACACGGTGGGGTGACCTCCCGGGGAGTCGTCGCGGCCCGCTCAAGAGTGCGGTACCGTCCAACGCTGTGAGCCCTGTACGTCGCTGTTCGCGCACCGCTTGCGGCCGTCCCGCCGTCGCGACGCTGACGTACGTCTACGCCGACTCGACCGCGGTCCTCGGCCCCCTCGCCACCTACGCCGAACCCCACTGTTACGACCTGTGCGCCGAGCACTCCGAGCGCCTCACCGCCCCGCGCGGGTGGGAGGTCGTCCGGCTCGCCGACAGCTCCGGCCCCTCGCGCCCCAGCGGCGACGATCTGGAGGCCCTGGCCAACGCGGTGCGTGAGGCGGCCCGCCCGCGGGAGCGCGCGGCCGAGGCGGGCGGCGGCCCCCGCACGGCGGACCCGATGGAGGTCGCGCGCCGCGGCCATCTCCGGGTGCTGCGCTCACCGGACAACTGAGCCGGACGCCGCCCGGCAGCCGGGCCGGCAGCTGGATTCGGACTTCGGTTTCCCCTTTACGGAATCTCCTTCGTCCCACACATTGACCTGAGTTTGTTGCGGACACAACAATTTCGCCACCCAGTGCCCGGGAGGCGCCCGTGTTCGTCCAGCAGCTTGAGCCCGTGGCCGGATCGCTCGGTCTGTCCGCACTCGTCGCGACCCTGCCCCTAGTCACCGTGCTCGTCCTGCTCGGCGCCGTCCGCATGAAGGCCCACCTCGCGGGCCTCATCGGGCTCGCCGCGGCCGCCCTCGTCGCCTGCCTCGCCTACGGGATGCCGGTCGGCCAGACCGTGTCGAGCGCCGCACAGGGCGCGCTGTTCGGGCTGTTCCCCATCATGTGGATCGTCGTGAACGCCCTGTGGGTGTACCGGATGACCGTCCGCACCCGGCACTTCGACATCCTGCGCCGTTCCTTCGGGCGGCTGTCCGACGACCCGCGCATCCAGGCCCTCGTCATCGCGTTCTGCTTCGGCGCGCTCCTCGAGGCGCTCGCCGGGTTCGGGGCGCCCGTCGCGATCTGCTCCGTGATGCTCGTCGCGCTCGGCTTCGACCCGGTCAAGGCGGCCGTCGTCGCCCTCGTCGCCAACACCGCGCCCGTGGCCTTCGGTGCGATGGGCACGCCCGTCGTCACCCTCGCCCAGGTCACCGGGCTCCCGCTCGACTCCGTCGCCTCCGTGGTGGGCCGTCAGACCCCGCTGCTCGCCCTCGTGGTGCCGCTGGTCCTCGTCTGGCTCGTGGACGGGCGGCGCGGCCTGCGCGAGACCTGGATACCCGCCCTCGCCTGCGGAGTCGCCTTCGCCGCCGCCCAGTTCGCCGCCTCGAACTACGTCTCCGCACAGCTCGCCGACATCGGGGCCGCACTGGTCGGCGCGGGCGCCCTGGTCGCCGTGCCGCACGCGCGCAGGCCCGCCGCCGAACCCGTACGCGCCGCCGTCCTGACCGGCGTACGCAGCGAGGAACTCGACCAGGACGACCCGCGGCCCGAAATCCTGCGCGCCTACGCCCCCTACGCGCTCATCGTCGTCATCTTCTCGATCGCGCAGATACCCGCGGTCAAGGACTGGATCGCCAAGGCGACGCGCGTCTTCGACTGGCCCTTCCTGAACGTCGCCAACCCCGAGGGCAAGCCCGTCGGCGGCAACCTCTTCACCCTGCCGCTCGTCTCCACCGGCGGCACCCTGGTCCTCCTCGCCGGCGCGATCACGGCCGCCGTCATCGGCGTCCACGCGCGCGTGGCCGTACGCGAGTGGCTGGCGACCGTGTACGAGCTGCGCTTCGCGATCCTCACCGTGACCAGCGTCCTGGCCCTCGCCTACGTCATGAACCTCTCCGGGCAGGCCGCCACCATCGGGCACTTCGTCGCCGCGGCCGGCGCGGGCCTCGCGTTCCTGTCGCCCGTACTCGGCTGGTTCGGCGTCGCCGTCTCCGGCTCCGACACCTCCGCCAACGCCCTCTTCGGCGCACTCCAGGTCACCGCCGCCCAGCAGTCCGGACTGTCACCCGAACTGCTCGCCGCCGCGAACAGCTCCGGCGGCGTCCTCGGCAAGATGATCTCCCCGCAGAACCTCACCATCGCCTGCGCCGCCGTCGGGCTCGCGGGCAAGGAGGGGGATCTGCTGCGCAAGGTGCTGCCGTGGAGCGCGGGACTCCTGCTGGTGATGTGCCTGATCGTGATGGCGCAGAGCTCAGCGGTCCTCGGCTGGATGCTGCCCTGACAGCTGACTGTCAGTCCGTACGGGTAGTTTGTGCTGTCCGAAGCGGACTTCAGGAGAGTTGGGTGACCGTGGCTGCTGATCTGTCGCAGATCGTCAAGGCGTACGACGTACGCGGAGTGGTCCCGGACCAGTGGGACGAGCGCCTCGCCGAGCTGTTCGGCGCCGCCTTCGTGCGCGTGACGGACGCGGCGGCGATCGTCGTCGGACACGACATGAGGCCCTCGTCACCCGGCCTCTCCCGGGCCTTCGCGCGGGGCGCGGCCGCCCTCGGCGCCGACGTGACAGAGATCGGCCTGTGCTCCACCGACCAGCTGTACTACGCGTCGGGCGCGCTCGACCTGCCCGGCGCGATGTTCACGGCCTCGCACAACCCGGCCCAGTACAACGGCATCAAGATGTGCCGCGCCGGCGCCGCCCCCGTCGGACAGGACACGGGCCTCGCCGACATCCGCGAACTGGCGGAGAAGTGGCTGGAGACGGGCGCCCCCGAACCGGCCGTGAAGGCGGGCACACTCACCCGGCGCGACACCCTCGACGACTACGCGGCCTATCTGCGCTCCCTCGTCGACCTCACGGAGATCCGCCCCCTGAAGGTCGTCGTCGACGCGGGCAACGGCATGGGCGGGCACACCGTCCCGACCGTCTTCGCGGGCCTGCCGCTCGACCTCGTCCCGATGTACTTCGAGCTCGACGGCACGTTCCCCAACCACGAGGCCAACCCGCTCGACCCGGCGAACCTCGTGGACCTGCAAAGGCGCGTCCGCGAGGAGCGCGCCGACCTCGGCCTCGCCTTCGACGGCGACGCGGACCGCTGCTTCGTCGTCGACGAGCACGGCGACCCCGTCTCCCCGTCCGCCGTCACCGCCCTCGTCGCCTCCCGCGAACTGGCGAGAAACGGCGGCGCGGGCACGATCATCCACAACCTGATCACCTCCTGGTCCGTCCCCGAAGTCGTGAAGGAGCACGGCGGCACACCGGTACGCACACGCGTGGGCCACTCGTTCATCAAGCAGGAGATGGCCACCTCCGGAGCGATCTTCGGCGGCGAGCACTCGGCGCACTACTACTTCCGCGACTTCTGGAACGCGGACACGGGCATGCTCGCCGGGCTCCACGTCCTCGCCGCCCTCGGCAGCCAGAGCGGCGCCCTGTCCGCCCTGGTCGCCGAGTACGACCGCTACACCGGCTCCGGCGAGATCAACTCCACGGTCGCCGACCAGCGCGCCCGCCTCGCCGCGATCAAGACCGAGTACGCCGGCCGGGACGGCATCACGCACGACGAGCTCGACGGCCTGACGATCACCTCCGCGGACTGGTGGTTCAACGTCCGCCCGTCCAACACGGAGCCCCTCCTGCGACTGAACGCGGAGGCCAGGGACGAAGCCACCATGACCAAGATCCGCGACGAGGTCCTGGCGATCATCAGAGCCTGACCACGGCCACACCCGCCGGGACTCCCGTCCGAGCAGCCGTGCCCCCGTCCCCGGCGGTACGCTGACCAGGCCGCACGCACACACATTCATACCGCCGAAGGGACACCTCATGCCGCTCGAAGCCGGCCTCCTGGAGATCCTCGCCTGCCCGGCCTGCCACGCCCCCCTCAAGGAGGCGGACGCCGAGCTGCTCTGCACCGGATCGGACTGCGGCCTCGCCTACCCGATCCGCGACGGCATCCCCGTGCTCCTCGTTGACGAGGCCCGCCGCCCCGCATAGGTCCCACCCAGGCCCCACAGGGGCCGTCCCGGAGGCTGACACCATGCTCGACGAATCGCTGCTCGACGCCCCCGAGGCCCTCGCCAGGGTCGACCGCCGCGGACTCCTGCGCGGCGCCGCCGAGGCCGGCGCCCGCGTCCGCACCGCGGTCCGGCACGCCGCGGAGGCCGGGATCACCGAGCTCAAACCGGACGGCCGCCCGCGCGCCGTCCTCTTCGCGGGACCGGGACTGGCCGCCGGCTGCGTCGCCGACCTGCTCAACAGGCTCGCCGGCGCCTCCTGCCCCGTAGCCCGCCTGCGCCCCACCGGAGTCGCCCCCGCCGCGGGCGCCCTGCGCTGGGAGCTGCCCGGCTGGGCGGGCCCCGTGGACCTCCTCCTCGTCGCGACCACCGACGGCACCGAGCCGGGACTCGCCCTCCTCGTCGAGCAGGCCTACCGGCGCGGCTGCACCATCGTCGCCGTCAGCCCCGCGGGCGCCCCCCTGAGCGAAGCCGTCTCCGGGGCACACGGCCTCTTCGTACCGATGGCGACCGCCCCGTACGAGGACGACGAACCCGCCGCGGCCTCCGCGCCCGGCGCCCTGTGGGCCCTGCTCACCCCGCTGCTCTCCCTCCTGGACCGCACCGGTCTGCTCTCCGCGCCGGCCGAGACCCTGGAGAAGGTCGCCGACCGCCTCGACCAGACCGCCGAACGCTGCGGCCCGGCGATTGCGACCTACGGCAACCCCGCCAAGACACTCGCCGCCGAGCTCGCCGACGCCCTGCCCCTGATCTGGACCGAAGGGCACGCCGCGGGCCCGGCAGGCCGCCGCTTCGCCGCCGCGCTCGCCGAACTCGCCGGCCGCCCGGCCCTCGCCTCCGACCTGCCCGAGGCGCTCCCCGCGCACGGCCGCCTTCTCCTCGGCGACCTCGCGGGCGGCGCCGACCCCGACGACTTCTTCCGCGACCGGGTCGACGAGGCACAGCCGATGCGCGTCCGCGTCGTCCTCCTGCGCGACCGCCCCGGCGGCCTCACCGCCGCGCCCGCCGCCCGCGAGCTGGCCCTCGGCCACGACACCCCGATCAGCGAGCTCGAACCCGAAGAGGGCGGCGAGCTGGAAACACTCGCCGAACTGATCGCCGTCACGGATTTCGCCGCCGTTTACCTCGCGCTCGCCTCGGGCGCATGACGTGGACCAGGCCGGTCCGAACCACCGGCCGGCCCCTGACCCGCGTACGGAGAAGAACACCTGATGGACCGCCTCACCAACACCGTCCGCCCCTACGCCTGGGGCTCGACCTCCGCCATCCCGCACCTGATCGGTGCCGAGCCGACGGGCGAGCCGCAGGCCGAGATGTGGATGGGCGCCCACCCGGGAGCCCCCTCGCGGACCGGGCGAGGCCCGCTCAACGAGGTGATCGACCAGGCCCCCGAGCGTGAGCTCGGCCCGCAGGCCGTCGCGAAGTTCGGCCCCCGCCTCCCCTTCCTCCTCAAAATCCTCGCCGCGGGTGCCCCGCTCTCCCTCCAGGTCCACCCCGACCTCGCCCAGGCCAAGGAGGGTTACGAGGCCGAGGAGCGCGCCGGCGTCCCCATAGACGCCCCGCACCGCAACTACAAGGACGCCAACCACAAGCCCGAACTGATCTGCGCCCTCACGCCGTTCGAGGGCCTGTGCGGATTCCGCGCCCCCGAAGAGGCCGCACGCCTCATCGAGGGCCTCGGCGTCGACTCCCTCAAGCCCTACGCCGACCTGCTGCGCGCCCACCCCGAAGAGGCCGCGCTGCGCGAGGTCCTGACGGCCGTACTGAGCGCGGACCCCGCGGAGATGGCCGCCACGGTCGCCGAGGCCGAGGCCGCCGCCGAACGCCTCGGCGGCGACTACGTGCCCTACGCCGGACTTGCCCACCACTACCCCGGCGACCCGGGCGTGATCGCGGCCATGCTGCTCAACCACGTCCGTCTCAACCCCGGGGAGGCACTGTTCCTCGGCGCCGGAGTCCCGCACGCCTACATCGACGGCCTCGGCGTAGAGATCATGGCCAACTCGGACAACGTCCTGCGCTGCGGCCTCACCCCCAAGCACGTCGACGTTCCCGAACTCCTGCGCATCGTCCGCTTCGAGGCCACCGACCCGGGCATCCTGCGCCCCGAGGCGTCCCCCGACGGCGAAGAGGTCTACGAGACCCCCATCGACGAATTCCGCCTCTCCCGCTACACCCTGCCCGAGGGCGCCGTCGCGCACGACGTGACCGCCGAGACCCCGCAGATCCTGCTCTGCACCGCGGGCACCGTCCGCGCCGGCGAACTCGACCTCACCGCAGGGCAGTCGGCATTCGTCCCCGCCGGCGAAAAGACCGAAGTGTCCGGAGCCGGCACCCTGTTCCGGGCAACCGTGGTGGCCTGACGCGCCTCAGCTGTCCCGGGCTGCAACAATGACCCACCGCAAAGGGTGGGCAAAGCCCGGGACGGCGTACGCGGACAGATCCGTACGAGCTGTGGCCCGGGACCGCGTACGAAGGGACATCGGGAACACATGAGCGCTTCAGGCGGCACAAAAGCGATCGTGGCGGCACTCGCCGCCAACCTCGCGATCGCGGTAGCGAAATTCGTGGCGTTCCTCTTCAGCGGCTCGTCCTCGATGCTCGCCGAGAGCGTCCACTCGCTCGCCGACTCCGGCAACCAGGGCCTCCTGCTGCTCGGCGGCAAGAAGGCCCAGCGCGAGGCGACCCCGCAACACCCCTTCGGCTACGGCCGCGAGCGCTACATCTACGCCTTCCTCGTCTCCATCGTCCTCTTCTCGGTCGGCGGCATGTTCGCCGTCTACGAGGGCTACGAGAAGATCAAGCACCCGCACGCGCTCGAGAACTGGTACTGGCCGATCGGCGTCCTCGTCTTCGCGATCATCGCCGAGAGCTTCTCGTTCCGCACCGCCATCAAGGAGTCCAACGAGCTGCGCGGCAAGCTCAGCTGGTCCCAGTTCATCCGCCGCGCCAAGGCACCCGAGCTGCCCGTCGTCCTCCTCGAGGACTTCGGCGCGCTGATCGGTCTCGTCCTCGCGCTCGCCGGCACCGGCCTCGCCCTCGCCACCGACGACGGCCTCTGGGACGGCATCGGCACCCTGTGCATCGGCATCCTGCTCATCGCCATCGCGATCGTGCTGGCCGCCGAGACCAAGTCGCTGCTCCTGGGCGAGGCCGCGGGCATCGACGACGTCAAGAAGATCGAGACCGCGCTCGTCGACGGCGACACCGTCACCCGCGTCATCCACATGCGTACGCTCCACCTCGGCCCCGAGGAGCTCCTCGTCGCCGCCAAGATCGCAGTCCAGCACGACGACACGGCCACCGAGGTCGCCAACGCCATCAACGCAGCGGAGGCCCGCATCCGCGAGGCCGTCCCGATCGCCCGCGTGATCTACCTCGAACCGGACATCTACCGCGAGACGGCTGCCTCGGCCGGCACCAACCCGGCCAAGACCCCGGCCGGCCCGGCCTCGGACAGCCCGACCCCCGACAGCTCGGGACCGGACGCCAACTGACCCTCCCGCTCGCGCCGGACCCGGAGGCGGGCTGGGTCCGGCTGGGCCGATCGGTGTAGATTCGTCTCTGAGCCAGACGTCGCTGCTGATGGCGGTCGGGCGGCCCGCGCGACGGGCCGGCCGAGGGAGAGAGGGCCTCCGACGGACTGCGCTGCGAGCGCCGGGCACTCGTATGTCCATCGCCGCAGGCAAGCCATGCCCACCTCGACCCACCACCACGAGGAGCAATCTCCCTATGACGACTGTCGACAAGCGACAGGACCAGGACTTCAAGGTCGCCGATCTCTCCCTGGCCGCCTTCGGCCGCAAGGAGATCACCCTCGCCGAGCACGAGATGCCCGGCCTGATGTCCATCCGCAAGGAGTACGCCGCCACGCAGCCGCTCGCCGGCGCCCGCGTGACCGGCTCCCTGCACATGACGGTCCAGACCGCCGTCCTCATCGAGACCCTCGTCGCCCTCGGCGCCGACGTCCGCTGGGCCTCGTGCAACATCTTCTCCACCCAGGACCACGCCGCCGCGGCCATCGCCGTCGGCCCGAACGGCACCCCGGAAAACCCCCAGGGCGTCCCGGTCTTCGCCTGGAAGGGCGAGACCTTGGAGGAGTACTGGTGGTGCACGGAGCAGGCCCTGACCTGGCCGAACACCCCCACCGGCGGCCCGAACATGATTCTGGACGACGGCGGTGACGCCACCCTCCTCGTCCACAACGGCGTTCAGTACGAGAAGGACGGCAAGGTCCCCTCGGCCGACACCGCCGAGTCGGACGAGCACCGCGTCATCCTGGAGCTCCTCAACCGCACCATCACCGAGGGCTCGCAGAAGTGGACCCAGCTCGCCTCGGAGATCCGCGGTGTGACGGAGGAGACCACGACCGGTGTCCACCGTCTCTACGAGATGTACCGCGACGGCACCCTGCTGTTCCCGGCGATCAATGTGAACGACGCCGTGACGAAGTCGAAGTTCGACAACAAGTACGGCTGCCGTCACTCGCTCATCGACGGCATCAACCGTGCCACCGATGTCCTGATCGGCGGCAAGACCGCCGTCGTGTGCGGCTACGGCGACGTGGGCAAGGGGTGTGCCGAGTCGCTGCGTGGCCAGGGTGCGCGGGTGATCATCACTGAGATCGACCCGATCTGCGCGCTGCAGGCGGCGATGGACGGTTACCAGGTGGCGACGCTCGACGAGGTCGTCGACAAGGCGGACATCTTCGTCACCACGACCGGTAACAAGGACATCATCATGGCCTCGGACATGGCCAGGATGAAGCACCAGGCGATCGTGGGCAACATCGGCCACTTCGACAACGAGATCGACATGGCCGGTCTCGCGCAGATCCCGGGCATCGTCAAGGACGAGGTCAAGCCGCAGGTCCACACCTGGAAGTTCCCCGATGGCAAGGTCCTCATCGTCCTGTCCGAGGGCCGTCTGCTGAACCTGGGCAACGCGACGGGCCACCCGTCGTTCGTGATGTCCAACTCGTTCGCGGACCAGACGCTGGCGCAGATCGAGCTTTTCACCAAGCCCGACGAGTACCCGACCGACGTCTACGTGCTTCCCAAGCACCTCGACGAGAAGGTCGCCCGCCTGCACCTCGACGCCCTCGGCGTGAAGCTGACGACGCTGCGCCCCGAGCAGGCCTCGTACATCGGCGTAGAGGTCGACGGCCCGTACAAGCCGGACCACTACCGCTACTGATCCCGAGCGGACCCCGGTGCTACGCAGGCCCCTCGCACTCCGGTGCGGGGGGCCTGCCCCGTACCGGCCCGGCATCCCGCACCACCCGACGTCCGCACGACTCCGAAGGACCTCGAGAGCCCCTCATGCCCCGCGGCCGCTATTCGCTCCACGACACCCACGACCACACCCCCCTCGGCGAAGAACACTTCCACTGCGCCCCCGGTCCCTCCGGCTGGCGCTACGTCTCCCAGACCGTCACCCCCTCCGGCGACCACTCCGGCTCCGTCGACCTGGCCATCGACGAACTCGGCCGCCCCATCCGCCTCGAACTCAACGCGGCGAGCTGGCAGGTACGAGGAGCAGCCATCGACGGCGTCACCTGGGTACGCACCGACCCCACCGGCACCCACGCCACCGAGGGAAACGCCCCCGCCCACGCCTTCACCGGCACCTCGCCGGCCTTCCTCGTCGCCACCGCACGCCTGCTTCGCCTCACCCCCGCTTCCCCCGCGACCCGCGTCCGACTGGTCCGCTTCACCGACCCGGTCCTGGCCCCCCTCACCCTCGACCAGTCCTGGGCCCTGCTGAAAACAGAAACACACGCCACTGACACCGGCCCCCTGAACGTCGACGAATACCAGGTCACAGACCTGGACACCGGGGAACAGCAGGCCGTCCACCTCGCCGGCGACGTGGTGCTCGCCGCCCCCGGCATCGAACTCGAACACCTCGAATCCCCGCCGTCGACCTTCGCCTGAGAAGCGGCGGCCCCGCGTCAGGCAGGCGGCACGAATCCGGTGCCCGGCCCCTCGTCCTCGCGAGGACCCGCAGCCGTGACATCGGGAGCGGGCGGCGCAGCAGCCGCGACAGCAGGACCCACGTGCGGCCCAACAGGCGTCGCAGCACCCGGATACACCGGCCTCGGCCCGCCCACCGGAGCCACACCCCCCGCCCCGCCGCCGAACGCCCGCCGCGCATCCCGCGACTGCCGCTCATGCACCACCGCGGCCAGATACGCCGCAGGCGGCACATCCCCCGGCGCCGGAGCCCCCGTACAAGCCGCCAGATCACCGGCAAGCCGCTCAGCCATCGAATGGCCCACCTGCGGATCCAGCTGCCCCATCCGCGTCAGATACGACCGGACCGCCAGCCACAGCCCGTCCGGCACCCCCGACAGATCGAGCCCGGAGAACCGTCCCACCAGCCACGGAGGCGGCGGAGGCACGAACCGCGCCGGCCCCGCCGGCACCCGCTCCCGCACGACGAGCGTCCCCGCGAACACGTCCCCGAGCCGCCGCCCCCGCTCGGACACCAGCGACGCAATGCACGCGACCACCCCGAACGTCATGAGGATCTCCACCACCCCGACTGCCCCGCGCACCAGCGCATGTCGGAACCGGATCGGCCCCCCGTCGTCCCGCACCACACGAAGCCCGCACGCCATCTTGCCCAGCGAACGCCCATGGCTCAGCGTCTCCACCGCAATCGGCACCCCGACAAGCACCAGCAAAAACGTCGCCACCGCCACCGCGGCGGCCGCCGCCTGGTCCAGGGAGGAGGTCGAGGCCACGATCCCCATCGTCACCAGGATGTACACGGTGAACGCCACGACAAGATCGATGACCACTGCCAAAGCCCGACTGGGCAGTTTCGCGGGGCGCAGCTCAAGAGCCACCGCCTCGCCCGTCACAAGCTCACTCACGCCGGCCGTCCTTCCCTGCCCTGCCCTCGGAACCGCCAGTCTGCCAAGCTGAGGGCACATCGCGCCGCAGAGGTAGCCGCAGAAACAGCAGCCGAGGAGCAGCCGACCCGATGGACCTCGACGTCTTCGTGTCCGCCCACCGAGCCGAGTGGGACCGACTGGACGCGTTGCTGCGCCGC